>JBKJLP010000447.1:0-2874 GCA_046596735.1 Mycobacteriales bacterium
TGTGACCGTCGAGAGCGGGTGATGACAGCCACGCTCCTCGTTGTCGACGCGGTCCGGGGGGTCCCTGCAACCAGGTGCCTACTATGCGAAACACTCGTTTCAATGTCAAGTATCTTAGTTCCGAGAGATAGTATCTACGGTGTCCTGCGACATCCATCCACGACGGAAGAGCGGTTGTATGCGGCTACGTGAGCCCCTCGACGCGCTCGATCTACGCGTGTGGCATGCCCTCGGACGCCGGCCCGGCGTGCACTTCGCCACCCGATGCTGGGCAGTGCTGGGATTGGTCTATGCGCTCGGACTTCTGGTCATCCTCGCCGTCGGCTCAACCAGCTGGTGGAGCCTGGCGGTCGTCACGCCGTGGTCTGCGGCGCCGCTCATCGCTGTCGTCGCAGGTCGCCAGCGACTGCTGATGGCGTTCGTGGCAACGCTCCTGTCGATGGCGCAGGTACTCCTCCTGCTACCGGCGTACGGCTTCGGCGTCGTCTATCTCCCGATCGCGGCCTGTTCCCTCACCGCGATGCTCGCCGCAGGACTCGCGTCCCGGCGCGGCAGACGCCAGCCGCACCTCGCTGCGGTGGATCCCGCCGACTGACTGCGGGTGCGACGTGGCAGTGAGCCGCGACGCCACGGCGATATCCTCGGCCGCCCAGCACCCCGCCAGAGGAAGTGGTCGTCGTGGCTACCGCTCATGTCGACAAGGTGCTGGGGATCGCCGTGACGAAGCACTTGCTGGACTCGTGGATCGGCTGGTTCGCCCCAGACGAGCAGCCCTTCCTCGTCGACGAGTGGCCGTTCGCGGTCGGCGAGATACGCACGGAGATGCCACTCGAGCTGCGGGACACCTTTGAGATCTACAACAGCCCGGTCAGCCGCCGAGAAGTCTGGCTCTCGGAGCTGGACTTCCTGAGCCTTCCGCGTGCCGCGCGATCCGACCTTGTCCGGCAGCAGGTGCATCGAGGCCGGGGACAGGTCCCCTCGGTGCGGATGTGGGGAGCAATCGCGGGGCCAACGGCTGCGACGCAGGTGGACGGGCATCGCTTTGTTTGGTGGCGTCATCTGCTGGCCCCTGACCCGATGCGCGTCCTTGAGCCCTACCTGCGCGAGGGCAGACTGCCCAGCCGACACGTCGACGTCGGGCCAAGGGTCTGGGAAGATGCCGCGCGGCTTCTTCCCCGGGCAAGGGAGCTCGCCGGTCGGTTTCCCGAGGGGAGCGGGCCGAACTGCTTCGGGATGGTCATGGCAGCGGCCGGTGTCCACGGCGCCGAGTTCGCGTGGATGGAGCGCGAGCCTTTCGAGCGCTGGCTGGTCGCGAGCACCGAACCCGGTGGGCACGACGATCAGCCGGGGACCGTACTCGTCTGGCGCGCGCCCGACGGCGCCGTCGAGCACGCTGCGGTGACCCTGGGCGCCGGCTTCGCCTTCCACAAGCCGTCGCAGGGCTGGATGAGTCCGACCAAGGTGCTCCGGGTGGATGAGGTGAAGCGGAGTTCGCGTGCGCATGGCCGTCGATTGAGTCGATACCGGGTCCGCACCGCCACCTGACGTACGCGCGCTAGTACGCCAGACCCAGGGCTACTGCCAGCAGCGCTCGGTCACCGGCCTGCAGTGCTAGGTCTGCGTAGGTCTCGACCGGGTGAAGCCACGAACGCTCCACATAGCCGTCATCGGTGTCGACCCAGTCTGTTGGCGCTCCGGTAGCCCGACCCACGAAGACCACCTGGAAGAAGTCCGGGTGCGGATAACGATGCTCGTCGGCCACGTCGTTGACATGCTCTAGGTGCAGGAAGCCAAGCGGTTGCAGCGAGTCCGGCAGGAGGACGACCCCCGTCTCCTCGTGGACCTCACGGCACGCCGCGGCCGCCCAGCCTTCTCCGGGCTCGAGCCGACCTCCGGGAAGCACCCCGACCATCCCGCCAGCGTCCTCAATGACGAGCACCTGCTGCTCGACAAAGACAATGCACCGTACGGAGGAGACGAGGTACGGCGGCAACGCGTAGATCCCGGCATACGCGCGGATCCGCAGCCGAATGTCTGCGCCCCAGGTCGCGAACTCCTCGCTGAGTGCAGGGAGATCGCCAAGGCCCACGGCCACCGCCGGGTCCCGACTGCCGAACCCGATCTGCACGGCCGGAGCATCGCGCCAGACCTTCGGTGCGTCAAGGCCTAGCCGGCGGCGGCGAGGCCGTTCGCTGTCGGTAAGCCGAGTACGCCGCGCTCGCGTCGCACGGACGCCGTGTAGGCCAGGACCTGCGCCGCCGCCCAGGCTTCGTCCTGCCCCGTTTCCGCGGCGAGCAGGGAGGCCGCGAGCTCGGCCGAGGGCAGACCCGCATCCTTGGCTCGCAGGGAGAGCCGGAACCGGCGGCTGAACACGTCCTCGAGCGTGGTGGCTCCCTCTGCGCGCGCGGCATGGACGACCTCGGCGGCGATGTGCGGCGCAGCGGGGGAGAGCCGCTGACCCAGGGACGGGTCGAGCGCCACCAGTGAGAGCACCTCGGTGGCTCGCTCGCCGCTCTGTCGCACCAGCGTTTGCGCAACATCGGCGGCCAGCCCGAGGGCCGCGGCCGCGACGGTGATCTCGGCGACCACGTCGTCGTAGGGCCGGGTGCCCGTGATGGCGATCTCATCGGTGCGACAACGGGCCTTGCTTCCCTCTCGCTCGACGACGCGGTCGACGACGTCCTTGGCCATCCGACGGTAGGTCGTGAGCTTGCCGCCGGTGATGGTCAGCAGTCCGCCGCGTCCCTCGACCAGGGTGTGCCGGCGGCTCAGGTCGGACATGGAGCCAGAGCCAGCCTCGCGCAGCAGCGGCCGCACGCCGGCCCACGCGCCGAGGACGTCCTCGGCGCTGAGGTCGCGATGGAAGACGTCGTT
>JBKJLP010000492.1:0-3166 GCA_046596735.1 Mycobacteriales bacterium
GACGTGGCCGCCGCCGCGGTCACCGTCCTCAAGAACGTTGTCGCCACGCTGCAGGCCGCGGTCGACGCGCTGCAGAAGGCGCTGGACGACCTCATCGCGATCCTCAAGGGCATCCTCGCCGCTGTCGCCCCCCAGCTCAGTGCTCTGCTCGGTGCGGTGACGGCGGTTCTGGACCGCACGCCGCTCGTGAGCATCGACAGCATTAGCATCCGAACGGTCGCCGAGGCCACCTCGGCCAGCGCGGGCGGCCAAGAGGCGACCATCGTCGGTGGCGAGGTCGTCGGGCTCAAGGTCCTGGGCACCGACGTGCTGAACAACGTCCTCGGTACGACCAGGATCGACCTGCTCGATCTGGTCGGCGGCACGCTGACCACCGTCAACAACCTCATCGGCAGCCTCACCGGGACGCTCTCGTCGGTGCTGTCCAACGTGCCGTCCTTCCCGGCGCTGTCGGTCCCCGCGCCGAAGATTGGACTGCTGACCAAGGCGACGTCCACCAGCATCACGGACGGCTTCGGTGTCGCCCAGAACAGCGTGAAGGCGCTGGCGATCACGATCCCGGCGATCACCCTGCCGCTCGGTGTGGCGCTGCCCAACGCTGCCTCACTGCCGGCGCTGAGCGGAGTGCCGGTCGCCGGTGCTCTCGTACCGGCTGCGCTCGGTGACCTCGTCAGCAAGCCGATCCAGCTGTCGCTGTTCACGCTGACTGAGCAGTCGAAGTTCCGCCCGGCCGTCGTGCCTGCCCCTGCCGCTGGCGGCTCCGGGACCCCGCAGGCGCTGCCCAGCACTGGCCTCTCGGCCGGCCTGGCCGCACTGGCGGTGCTGCTCGTCGGTACGGCACTGGTGATCCGCCGCCGCCTCGACGACGGCAGCGACGTCTGACCGGCCCGCGATCGGCCTGACCGATCTCGGATCGTATGAAGGGCACCGTCTCAAGCACTGGGGCGGTGCCCTTCGTCGTGCGCAGCCGTACCGTGGTCGCATGCGTCCCTGGCTGCTCTACACCGGGCTCCGGCTGCTGCTCTTCGCCTGCGTCACCGGCGTTCTGTTGATCGTGGGCCTCAATGGCTTCCCGCTGCTGTTGCTCGCACTGTTGGCGAGCAGCATCCTGAGCCTGTTCATGCTTGGCCCGCAGCGCGCTGCCCTCGTCCGCGCTCAGCAGGACCGAGTCGAGCGACGCGCCGAGACGAAGGCAGATCTGCGGGCCCGGCTCGACGAGGCACCGCCCGAGGCCTGAGCGGCACGGGCGTGGCACGCTGCCGGCGTGGGTTCGCGTGTGCTCGTCGTCGATGACCAGGCCGACCTGCGTCTGCTGCTGGGTATCCACCTCGCCGTCGATGGTCACGAGGTGGTCGGCGAGGCCACCGATCTGGCAGCGGCGGTTTCTCAGGCGGCCATGCTCGCGCCGGACGTCGTGATCGTGGACCAGGAGCTCCCCGACGGACTCGGCACCGGCGCGGTGCCCGCTCTGCGGGCCGCCGTTCCGGGCGTACGCATCCTGGTCTACTCGGCCGATCCGGCGGTCCGGGAGCTGGCGGCGCGCGCCGGCGCGGACGGGTTCGTGCTCAAGGGTGCGCCGCTCGCTGAACTGAGCGACCTGCTCGGCCCCTGACCGAGCGCGCCAGCAGCCGCTGACGGTCCTACCCTGTGGTGTGCCCACCGTGCCGGCTGACGTCAGCGTGACCGCTGCCTCGTCGGCAGCCGGGTCGCCGCCGGCGCTGGCCGTGCGCACCGTGTTGCTGGCTGCGCCCGGTCCGCTGCTGGCGCTGCTGCCGGAGCAGGGAGCGTTGGCGTGGGTTCAGGACGGCGAAGGCCTCGTCGGCTGGGGAGAGGCGGCGCGGTGTGAGCTCACCGGCGCTGACCGGTTCGAGCAGGCCCGTACGTGGTGGTCCTCGCTGGTCGGTCGGGCCGAGGTGCGTGATGAGGTGCGGCGTCCCGGCACCGGGCTGACCGGCTTCGGATCCTTTGCCTTCGACCCGCTCGCGGCTTCGTCTGTGCTGGTGGTCCCGGAGGTTGTCGTGGGCCACCGCGACGGGGTGTGGTGGATGACCACCATCGGGTCGGGCTCGCCGGCGCTGCCGGCCCGGTCGACGCCGCGCAGCCCCGCCGCGTTGACGTTCGAGGAAGACCGCGACCGCGACGAGGCCTGGATGGCCACGGTCGCCCAGGCCGTGGCGCGGATCTCCGCAGGCGCCCTGGACAAGGTGGTGCTGGCCCGTGACCTGGTCGCGTACGCGGACCAGCCGGTGGACCTGCGCTGGCCGCTGCAGCGGCTCGCCCGCGACTACGCGGGGTGTTGGGTCTTCGCGGTGGACGGGTTGCTCGGAGCGACCCCCGAGCTGTTGGTGCGGCTCGATCGCGGCGTGGCGACCTCCCGGGTCCTGGCCGGCACCCTGAGCCGGTCGGGCGACCTCAACGAAGACCGGCGGCGCGGCGACAACCTGCCCCGTTCGATCAAGGACGTCGAGGAGCACGGCTACGGCGTCCGCTCCGTGGTCGATGCGCTGGGTCGGCACGGCGACGTGGACGTTCCTGCTGAGCCGTTCGTCCTCGAGCTACGCAACGTGATGCACCTGGCGACCGACGTACACGCTGTGGTCGGCGACGGGTCGACGTCGTTGGATTTACTCGCCTCGCTGCACCCCAGTGCGGCGGTGTGTGGTTCACCCACGGCGGATGCGCTGGCGTTGATCCGCGCCGTCGAGGGGCTGCAGCGCGGCCGCTACGCCGGACCCGTGGGGTGGCTCGACGCCAGCGGCGACGGCGAGTGGGGGATCGCCTTGCGCTGCGCCGAGGTTGACGCCGACGACCCGCGCCGACTTCGGTTGTTCGCCGGGTGCGGGATCGTCGCGGGCTCGGCCCCGACGCGCGAACTCGCGGAGAGCAACGCCAAGCTCGTCCCGATGCGTGAGGCCCTGTCCGGGTCGTGAGCTCGGCTCGCCGGTCAGGAGGTGACGGCGGCGGCGACCGCGGCGCGGATCTGCTGGTCCAGGGCGATGGCCGCGGCGCGGTCGGTGCGTACCTCCACCACGCGCAGGCCGGTCCGCCCCAACTCGGCGCGCAGCGCGTCGACGGACCCCGCGAGGGCGTACGGCGTACCGGTGGCTGCGCACAGGGCAGCCAGATCGATGCCATGCGGGGTGCCGAACACCCGCTCGAAGGCCGC
>JBKJLP010000114.1:0-5735 GCA_046596735.1 Mycobacteriales bacterium
ATAGACCAGCACGCCATTCGCGGCGTCGGGGGCGGCATCAAGGGCCGCCAGCAGGGCGACGTGCTGACGAAAGCGATCACGAGCCACTTCGTCGTCAAAGGCGAACTCGAGGACGACTCCCCAGCGGTGCTCGTGATCGTCCCAGAAAATGGCTCCGCTCGACAGCGCCGTTTCGACGAGCGAGTCACGCCAACTCGATAGCCAGATGGCCGCGGACGTTTCCGCGTCAAAGACCTCAACAGATAGCCAGTGCTCCACCGCGCCTCCCGGACCTGCACGGTACGCCCGAAGAGTCGGTGCCGGTCAAGACTCGCGCAGCCGCGCGCGCCAGCGAGCTTTTCTGCTGCTGGACGAGCGTGTGCAGGTCAACCAAACCGTCTGTTTCCCGCCCGCTGCGCTGTGCGCTGTCTACGAAGCCGACATCCCGGACCTGCATGACTGGGCGGCGACCGGTGCCACTCAGCCGCCAGACAGCACGGCGGTGACGTGCTCAACGTCCATGTAGACGTCCTTACGAGCCACCAGCCCCTCGGGGGACAGGCTGACGATGTCGACGCAATCGACCCGGATCGGACGCGCGGGAGTGGTCGGATCGTTGGCGTCAACCATCAGCGCGGTCATCGTCCACTCGAGCACCCAGTGGCTCACGCCGAGGTGCAGGCGCCCAGGCGTCGAGCTGAAATCGCGGTAGGTGGCGAACGTCTCGGCGCACGAGGCCTCGATGGCAGCCCGCCCCGTCACGGGCGGCATGCCGATGTGGGTGTGAAAGACGCTGTCTTGCGTATGCAATCTCGCAATGGCCTTCGGGTCGTGATCCGCCCACGCCTGGGCGTAGGTCTCGAGCAGCTGCTCGACCGTCGTTGCGTCTATCGATGTAGCCGTCATGGGATCTCCTCGGGTGGACGTGGCCGACCTTGTTCGACCAAGGTCGCGCAGGAGTCGACGGGCAACATCTGCCATCTGGCTGAGATTGCCGGCGGGACCGCGGAGACGTGTGACGGTGCGTACGGTACGTGGGTGGCGGATCACCTCACGCGGCACGCGGACGTCAGCCGATGACCGAGCCGCGGCTCACTCGCGAGAACGTGGACACGTTGCCGCGTAGTCGAGTTGTCGTGCCGAGCAACCTGCCGGCGCAGCTGACGACTTTCGTCGGTAGGCAGGCCGAGCTGATCGAACTGCGCACATGCCTAGTGACGCATCGGCTGGTGACGCTCGCCGGCCCCGGCGGCTGCGGCAAGACGCGGCTTGCTCTGCAGGTAGCCGAACAGCTTGTCGAGCAGTACGTCGACGGTGTCTGGTTCATCGAGCTAGCGGCCGTGAGTGCCCCTCATCTCGTGCCCCAGACCATTGCGCGGGCGCTCGGGCTGCGCGAGGAGCCGGGGCGAGATCTGACGGAAACGTTGTGCGAGCAGTTGGCCGACATGAGCGCACTTGTCGTCCTGGACAACTGCGAACAGGTGCTGGACGCGACCGGCCTCCTGACCATCAGCTTGCTTCAGGCCGCCCCCGGGATACAGCTGGTCGTGACGAGCCGCGAGCCGCTGGGCGTCCCGGGCGAGGTCACCTGGCGAGTGCCATCGCTGGACGACGAAGCCGCAACGCAACTGTTCCTGGAACGCGCGTCCCTCGTACGCCCGGAGCAGGCACATGAAGCGGCGGAGACCGAGATCATCACGGGAATCTGCCGACGCCTGGACGGCATCGCGTTGGCCATCGAGCTCGCGGCGGCACGCACCCGCATGATGACGCCCGCGGACATTGCTGCGGCGCTCGATGACCGGTTTCGGCTCCTCACCGGAGGCAGCCGGGCACTGCTCCCACGCCAGCAGACGTTGGAGATGTCGGTCGACTGGAGCCACGACCTGCTGGACGAGCAGGAGCAGCGGCTGTTGCGCCGGCTGAGTGTCTTCAGCGGCGGGTTCACGCTCGAAGCAGCAGAGACAGTCTGCGCCGACGCAAGTCTCCCCAGCACGCAGGTGCTCGAACTGCTCTCGCACCTCGTGGACAAGTCGCTGGTACAGGTGAACCGCGCCTTCCGGGAGCAGCGCTTCGCCTTGCTGGACACGCTGCGCTTGTACGCCGGCGAGCGACTTGATCGCTCAGGCGAGAGTGAGCAGACGCGAAGCCAGCACCTCGACCACTTCGTCGAGTTGGCAGAGCGGGTCGAGCCCGAGCTCGTTCTCGCCGACGGCGCAACCTGGGTGCGTCGACTCGAGCGGGAGCACGACAATCTCCGCGCTGCGCTCGCGTGGGCCGAAGCCAGCTCCCAGCACAACTCCTTCCTGCGACTCGCCACCGCGTTGACGCTGTTCTGGGAACTCAGCGGTCATCTCGCCGAGGGCTGTCGGTGGTTTCGACGGGCACTCAGCACCGCAGGAGGCCCGTCGCGCCTGCATGCCCGAGCCTTGTGGGGGGCGGCCCACGTCTCGGTCTACGCCGATGACCACGAGACGGCCTCACGCTGCGCCCCGGAAGCACTGCAGATGGCTCAGGACATCGGTGATGACTGGGCGATCGCCCGTGCGCTCACGACGCTTGGCTGGCTGCAGATGTGGTTCGACCCGGCGCAGGCTCGAACCACCCTGGCCCAGGCGGTCTCGGTCGGCCGCAGCATCGGTGACAACTGGAGCGTCGCTGATGGGCTGAAGATGACCACCAGTGCCTACTTGCTCCAAGATGACCATGACGGAGTCCAAGGTCCGCTCGCAGAGTTGACCGCGTTGTCTGTGCAGCTCGGCAACAAGTTCTTCGCGGCCTGGTGCCACCTCTGCGTGGGCTGGGTCGCCTTGCGGCGCGGCGAGTTCGTCGCTGCGTCCCACGCCATGAGGGCCTGTCTTGACCTGTGCGAGGAGGTGGGCGAGCCGGGGACCGCCGGCATGGCGACATCGCTGATGGGTGAGATCGAGATGCTCACCGGCAACTACGCCACAGCTGATGTTCGCTTCGAGACCTACCTTCAACGGGCCAACGCAACCGGCGGCGGCTTGGGGATGCCGTTCGCAATCCGACTCAGTGCCCGCTCGGCCATTGGCCGCGGTAAACCGGAACTCGCCCTGACCGTTCTAGCGGCGTCAAAGGCGGGCGGGTGCGTCTCCTTCGCCCTTCCCATGTTCCGGGCCTGGGCTCTTGCGTTGGAGGGGTCCGCTCACCTGGCGATGGCGAACCTCGAGGCGGCTGGTCGGATCCTCGGGGAGGCGAAAGACGTCGCTGGGCAGGTCGGGAACCCCTGGCTCGACGCCCAGGTCGACTACAACCTCGGCCAACTTGCCCGCAGCCAAGGGGACCGCAGCCGGGCTCAGGACGTCCACCATGAGGCCCTCGCCGGCAGAGTCCGGCTCGGCTTGCGACCAGGCATTATTGAGTCACTCGACGTTCTCGCCGGGTTGGCGGTGGACAGCGAGAGCCATGCCGAAGCAGTCCGCCTTTTCGCGGCTGCGGCATCGCTCCGGCAGGCGATCGGGCTCGCCCGTTGGCCTGCTGACCAGGACAGCCACGACGCGGAACACAAGCGTGCCAGGGATGGTCTCGGCGAAGCAGCGTTTGATGCGGCGTGGGCTGAGGGCGCGGCACTCAGCTGCGAGCAGGCTGTCGCGTACGCCACTCGAGCACGTGGTGAGCGCAAGCGTCCCGCGACCGGGTGGGACAGTCTCACCCCGACAGAGCTCGACGTGGTGCGGCTGACCGCCGCCGGTCTGAGTAACCCCGAGATCGGTGAGCGCCTGTTCATCGCCCGCGGAACCGTGAAGACCCACCTCGCCCATGTCTTCGTCAAGCTCGGGATCACCAGCAGAGCCCACCTGGCCGCGGAGGCCGCACGACGCGGCGCGTAATCCCGGCCGCTCCAGGCAGATCTCATGTCAGCCAGCTGGCAGATGTTCTGCACCCGAGTGCCGGCGGACACTGCGGATGTCGCCGCATCCGCCAGCGACGCCCACCTACGGTCTCGATAGGGGTCTTCGGTGACTGCCGCCGTACGTGATCAGCGACGTGATCCCCGCATTCGCCGGCCAGGCGGTGCGCCGATGGCAAGGGTCCGTCAGGTTGCTCTTGCCTCGGCTGTGCTGGCCATGTTCGCGGCGCCGGCCGCCTCGGCCAAGGAGACCGGAGCGCGCGCGGTGGCTGGCACGTGGCAGACGATCGTCCCCGTCAGCCTGACCAGCTACCAGCCTTCGCCGAGCGACCCGACCACCGGCGATTACACCGGTGTCGGGTCGACGATGTGGCAAGGAACGTGGACGGGCGTCACGCATTACCGGATTCGCGGCACGGCGAACCTCGTCACCGGAGCCGGTCAGGGAGCCATCGAGGAGACGTTCATCGGTCGCGCTGGTAGCGACGAGGTGGGCACCCTTATCTTCAGTGAGACTTACACGCTCGATGCCACCGGCCGGATCAAGATCCACGCTCGAATTACCGGCGGGACGGGCGCCTTCGAGTCGTCCGTAGGTGTGGCCTCGTTTGACGGCATCGTGTTGGGCGTCATCACCGGAAGCGGCTCCTATGTCGGACGGTGGACCCCCCGACGTCACCGGTAGCGGCGCGGCCGACATCGACGTCAGCGCCCATTCCCAGCAGCCCATCACGATGCCTCCAACCTTGAGACTCCTGAACTCGCCTAGTCGCTGCTAGCGGACAGGGCGGGTAGCCGAATAGCCAAAACGGTGACGGACCGGTCGGGGATCAGCAGGAGCCGGCGCTACCGTCCGGCCGGCACGACAGCCAATCTCAGCGGTGCGTGAGCCGGTGTAATCGGCGTTTCGATCTGCGACGACGGCAGTCGCGGCGTAGCCTCAGCCTCACTAGAGTCGTTGAGTGTGCCGCTGTTGCTCTTGGATCTGGACAACACTCTGGTCGATCGCAGCGGCGCGTTTGCCCGGTGGGCACTCCGATACGTACAGGGCCTAGGTCGGGGGGCTGATGACTGCGACTGGCTGGTCGCCGCCGACGCTGAGGGGTATCGACCCAGAGATGAGCTGGCCGACCGCATGGCCGATCGCTTTGCTCTCTCTCATGCGGATCGGTCTGAAATCGTGGTAGCGATGCGGGCGGGGTTGGTCGAGGAGATGGTTCTTGACCCCCGCGTGGTCTGTGCGCTCGTGGACGCGAGAGCAGCCGGCTGGCTCCCCTTCGCGCTCACAAATGGCACGGTCGCGCAGCAAGAGCGCAAGATCCGGTATCTCGGACTGGACGAGTATCTCGGTGGCTGGATGATCTCGGAGGCTGCTGGTTGCAAGAAGCCCGATCCACGCATCTTCGAACTGGCCGCGGCTGCGTCGGGCCTTCCGCTCGTGGCCGCCTGGATGGTCGGCGACCATCCACTGGCAGACATCAAGGGAGCGCACGGAGTGGGCATCTCAAGTGTCTGGGTCCAACGGGGTCGCGCATGGACCGACGCTAGCTATTGCCCGACCCACGAAGCCGAGAACTGCGCCGGCGCCATCCAGCACATCCTGAAGAGTGACGCGCAGGTCTAGTCGCTTCGAGCAGAGGTGCGGGTCCAGCCGGCAGCCGAGTGGATCCGGCTGGAGCCGAGGTGTAAGCGACATCGACACAAAGGCGCGACCGCCGGCAACGGAATGCATCCGCGAGGTTCCGCGACCCGAGCTATCGAGCCAGCACTCGGGCCCACTGATAGTGCCCGCCATCCTCAAACCAAGCCCAAGTACCAAACTCGACGACGTTCCCGAGAACATGCAGTTCCTGCTTCAGCTGTTCGTCCGAGCGGTGGTTGA
>JBKJLP010000175.1:0-3535 GCA_046596735.1 Mycobacteriales bacterium
GGCGCCCCAGCCTCGGCGGACCATGTCCAGGCCGTAGCCGGTGGACAGGCCCGGGTCGGGCAGCAGGACGGCGTAGCCCTGCGCCGCGAGCAGCCAGGGGTTCCAGCGCCACGACCAGGAATTCCACGACGACAGCGGACCACCGTGGATCCACAGCACCAGCGGTGCCTTGTGTGCAGCGCTCGCGGACTCCGGGAGCACGAGCCAAGCGCGGATGGTGGTGCCATCGGCAGCGGTGGTCTCGACCTCGGTGAGGGTGCCGGGCACCGCCAACTCGTCGACCGGCCCTTGCAGCAGGACTGGCTCCTGGTCGGCGTCCGTGGCGCTCAGGCGCACCGGCGCCGGCGCAGCGTCAACGGCCGCTCGGATGGCATAGACCGTCGTGCCGTCCGGGCTGACCCGCAGGGAGTTGTAAGCGCCCCGGTCGCCGGTCAGGCGGGTGACCTCACCGGACGCGACGTCGATGCGGAAGACCGGAGCTGAGCCGCCTTCATCAGCCGTGACGAGCAGAGCGCTGCCGTCCGGGAGCCAATGGCGCTCCCCGGCCCAGCGATCCCAATCGGGGGCAACGTCGCGCGGCTCACTCGAGCCGTCCAACGGCGCGACAACCAGCCGGCGGTCGCCAGGTTCGGTGGGGCTTCCGTGAGTGGATCGGGTGCAGACCACCAACCGGCCGTCTGGCGAGATCTTGGGGCTGTCGTACTCGTACGCCTCATCGTCAAGCAGAACCCGACGCTCGCCGTTCTCAAGCACGACAAGGGTGGTGCGTCGTACGGCGGCGGGCTCGGCCACCGACCAACTGGTGACGATGATCGAGCCGTCGTCGGAGATGTCGTACGACGCCTCGATCAGGGCCTGCTCGGGTGTCGGGGTGCGGTCGCTCCAGGTGATGCGCTCATGCTCGTCGACGGTGCCGGTCAGCAACCGGGGCGCATCGGGGCCGAGGTCGTGATCCCAGTAGCGGACGGGGTAGCCGGTATGCAAGATCGCCTTGACCTTGCGGTCTCTGCGCTCCTTGCGCCGCTTCTCGTCGTCCTCCGCGGTGACGGCGCCGGGCAGGGTCGCGCTGCTGACCACAACGGTGCCGGCCTGCTTGGCGACAACCACGCCGCCGATCCCGCCGGGCCGGGTGCCGACAACACGCGCCTCGCCGCCGCGGGCGGGAAGCAGCCACAGCGCTGCAGGGGCGTCATCGGCCGGCTCCTTGGCGTCCGGGTCGGGACGGGCCGACGTAAAGAGCAGGTCACCGTCGGGCAGAAAGGTCGGTGAGGCCTCCCCTTTGCGGCTCCGGGTGAGCCTGCTCGCCGGGCGTTCTCCGGTGGGGTCAACCTCCCAGAGCGCGTTGACCCATGTGGTGGCTTCGCTGTCGAGGGTCGCGACTGAGGTAACCAGGCGGGTGCCATCGGGGCTGAGCGCGAGCCCGCCGGTGCGCGGGATCGCCTGGAACGCGTCGAGGTCGGAGAAAGGCGTCGTCATGCTGCATGACTATCAGGTGGCTAGGGCTGACGCATTCGCGTCGGTAGGACAGCTCCGGGTCTACCCCCCCTGCGGCACCAGGCGGGGCGTGGTGCCGTCCCCAAACCTTGCACTGCCTGTGCCGGCACCACCACCGAGCCAAACAATCCCGGTGGTTCACCGTCACCCGCCCACGAGACGGCACCACCGTCTGGACCACCCGCACCGGCCGCGTCTACACCTGCCCATCCACCGCGCTCACGCCCGGCTGAGACGAGCGCCTACTTCTTGGCGGTTTCCTCGCCAGTGGACAGGGCTGCGATGAACGCCTCCTGGGGGACCTCCACGCGGCCGACCATCTTCATCCGCTTCTTGCCCTCCTTCTGCTTCTCCAGCAGCTTGCGCTTGCGGGTGATGTCACCGCCGTAGCACTTGGCCAGCACGTCCTTGCGGATCGCGCGGATGTTCTCGCGAGCGATGACCCGGGCTCCGATGGCGGCCTGGATCGGCACCTCGAAGTTCTGTCGCGGGATGAGCTCGCGCAGCTTGGCCGTCATGGAGGTGCCGTAGCCGTACGCCTTGTCCTTGTGCAGGATCGCGCTGAACGCGTCGACCGGCTCACCCTGGAGGAGGATGTCGACCTTGACAAGGTCGGAGGCCTGCTCGCCGGAAAGCTCGTAGTCCAATGACGCGTAACCCTTGGTCCGCGACTTGAGTTGGTCGAAGAAGTCGAAGATGATCTCGCCCATCGGGAGCAGGTAGCGCAGTTCGACGCGGTCCTCGGACAGGTAATCCATCCCCTGCAAGATCCCGCGGCGGCCCTGACACAGCTCCATCACGGTGCCGACATATTCGCTCGGCAGCAGCACCATCGCCTTGGCCACCGGTTCGAGGATCTCGGCGATCTTGCCGGTGTTGGGCCAGTCGCTCGGGTTGGTGACGATGATCTCCTCGCCGGTCTCCAGAACTACCCGGTAGACGACGTTGGGCGCGGTGGAGATGAGCGCCAGGTTGGCCTCGCGCTCGAGCCGCTCGCGGACGATCTCCAGGTGCAGCAAGCCGAGGAAGCCGACCCGGAACCCGAAGCCCAGCGCGAGCGACGTTTCCGGCTCATAGGTCAGCGCAGCGTCGTTCAGCCGAAGCTTGTCCAGCGCCTCGCGCAGCGCGGGATATTCACTTCCTTCGACCGGATAGAGCCCGGAGAAGACCATCGGCTTGGCGTCCTGGTAACCACCGAGCGACTCGGTAGCGGCGTTGCGCACCGTGGTGAGGGTGTCTCCGACGCGCGCTTGACGGACGTTCTTGACGCCCGGAATGACATAGCCAACCTCGCCGGCCGACAACGTCTCGGTCGGCACCATGTCCGGGCTGACGACGCCCACCTCGAGGATCTCGTGGGCGTTCTGCGTCGACATCATGAGGCCGCGGTCCTTGGTCGACAGTTGCCCGTCGAAGACGCGTACGTAGGTGATGACGCCGCGATAGGAGTCATAGACCGAGTCGAAGATCATGGCGCGGGCCGGAGCGTCGACGCTGCCGGTCGGCGCGGGGACATCGCGGACGATCGCGTTGAGGACGTCCGGGACGCCCTCGCCGGTCTTGGCGCTAATCCGGAGTACGTCGCCGGGCTCGCAACCGATGATCTTGGCGATTTCCTCGGCGTACTTATCCGGCTGCGCGGCCGGCAGGTCGATCTTGTTGAGCACCGGGATGATGTGCAGGTCGTTCTCGAGCGCGAGGTAGAGGTTGGCCAGGGTCTGCGCCTCGATGCCCTGCGCCGCGTCGACCAGCAGCAGGGTGCCCTCGCAGGCTGCCAGCGACCGGGAGACCTCGTAGGTGAAGTCGACGTGGCCAGGGGTGTCGATCATGTTGAGGGCGAAGGTGTTTCCATCGAGGGCCCAGGGCATCCGCACCGCCTGGCTCTTGATGGTGATGCCGCGCTCACGCTCGATGTCCATCCGGTCGAGATATTGGGCACGCATATCCCGGTCGCTGACCACCCCGGTCACCTGAAGCATCCGATCTGCCAGCGTCGACTTTCCGTGGTCGATGTGGGCAATAATGCAGAAATTGCGGATGA
>JBKJLP010000256.1:0-2974 GCA_046596735.1 Mycobacteriales bacterium
GCCGCCCGGTCGCAGCAACCCTGCGGGCAGCACGATCCCCTGCTCCTGAGCAAGCTCGATCAGCGTTGCCGGGCGCATGCAACCGGTCAGAAGGAGGTGCAGGTGCGCCTTGGGCAGGCGCGCCAGATCGGCCAAGTCCCCCGAGCCACCCGCCTATGCCTGCATGTTGCACAGCCTGCCCGTCGGTGCCGCGAGGCAGAATGGGAGCCCCTCCCGAACCCACAGATCGGATCGTGCGTGACCGCCCCGGCCGCAGCGCAGCCACCCCGCGACTCCAGTGGCTACACCGCCAAACACCTGTCCGTCCTGGAGGGCCTGGAGGCCGTCCGCAAGCGCCCCGGCATGTACATCGGGTCGACGGACAGCAAGGGTCTCACCCACCTGGCGTACGAGATCATCGACAACGCCGTCGACGAGGCGCTGGCCGGCCACTGCAACCGCATCGACGTGATCCTGCACCCGGACGGCTCTCTCGAGGTCGCCGATGACGGGCGCGGAATTCCCGTCGACATCGAGCCCAAGAGCGGCTTAACCGGCGTCGAGTTGGTGCTCACCAAACTCCACGCGGGGGGCAAGTTCGGCGGCGGCGGCTACAAAACCTCCGGCGGCCTGCACGGCGTTGGCGCGTCCGTGGTCAACGCTCTGAGCGTCCGCCTCGACGCGGTCGTGCGTCGCGGTGGTCGCGTGCACGCGATGTCGTTCAGCCGCGGGGTCCCTGGCGTCTTCGCTAGCGGCACACCAGATGCGGCCTTCACCCCGCGCGACGGTCTCTCGATCGCCGGCAAGGCGCCCAAGGCCGTGACCGGCACGACGATGCGCTGGTGGGCCGACCTGCCGCTGTTCAGCAAGGGCAGCGCGGTCGACACCGAGCAACTGCGCGATCGACTGCGCCAGACCGCGTTTCTCGTTCCGGGGCTGACCCTGGGACTCTCCGACCGTCGCGAAACCGAGACCGTCGAGGAGTCGTTCGTCTTCGCCGGCGGCACGCGCGACTTCGTCGAGCACCTTGCGCCGGACGGCCCGGTGTGCGACCCGATCCACCTCGTCGGCGATGGGACCTACAAGGAGACGGTCCCCGTCCTAGACGACAAGGGCCACATGAGCACCCAGACGGTGGAGCGCCACTGCGAGGTCGACATCGCCCTGCGCTGGGGCACGCAGTACGACACGACCGTGCAGACCTTCTGCAACGTTGTCGCGACCCCGCACGGCGGGACCCACCAGAACGGCTTTGAGCGCGCCTTGCTCAAGACGATGAACGAAGCCCTGGTGGCGACCCGGGTGCACCGCGCCAAAGACGACGCGGTCATCAAGGACGACATCCTCGAGGGGCTCACCGCGGTCGTCACGGTCAAGGTGCCCGAGCCGCAGTATCTCGGCCAAACCAAGGACGAGCTCGGCACTCCGGGCGTCAGCAAGATCGTGGCCGACGTGGTGACGCGCCAACTCAAGGCGCAGTTCCTGGACAGCCGTAAGCACAAGGCGGCCGCGCGCACCGTGCTGGAAAAGGTCGCCGCCGCGGCCAAGACCCGCCAGGCTGCCCGCGCCTCCAAGGACGCCGCCCGGCGCAAGACGGCGCTGGAGAGTTCGACCCTGCCGGCCAAGTTGGCCGACTGCCGTTCCACCGACGTCGCGCGCACCGAGCTCTGGCTGGTCGAGGGTAACTCGGCGCTCGGCACCGGCAAGATGGCGCGTAACAGCGAATACCAAGCCCTGCTCCCGCTGCGCGGCAAGATTCTCAACGTTCAGAAGGCTTCGCCGTCGGAGATGCTCAACAACGCCGAGTGCTCCTCGATCATCCAGGTCGTTGGCGCTGGCACCGGGCGGACGTTCGACCTCGACCAGATGCGCTACGGCAAAATCGTCATCACCACCGACGCCGACGTCGACGGCGCACACATCCGCTGCCTGCTGATCACGCTGTTCGCCAAGTACATGAAGCCGGTCATCGAGTCGGGACGGCTCTACGCCGCCGTGCCGCCACTCCATCGCATCGAGGTGATCGGTGCCGACGCGCCGATCTACACCTACTCCGACAAGGAATACCACCAGGCGGTCAAGAAGATCGAGCAGCAGGGCAAGCGGATCAAGGGCGTGCCACAGCGCTACAAGGGTCTCGGTGAGATGGACCCTGACCAACTGGCCGAGACCACCATGCACCCGGCGTCGAGGACGCTGCGTCGGATCCGACCCGGCGATGCCGAAGCGGCCGAGCGCGCGCTCGAACTGCTGATGGGCAACGACGTCGCTCCGCGCCGGGAGTTCATCATCACCAGCGCATCCCGCGTCAACCGAGAGCTTCTGGACACCTGATGGCACGCAAAAAGGGCAGTACGACGGCTATCCCGCCGTTCGAGGGCGAGGGGACCATCCTCGACACCGACGTCGTCGACGAACTCGAGTCGTCCTACCTCGACTACTCGTACTCCGTCATCTACGCGCGGGCGCTGCCGGATGCGCGCGACGGACTCAAGCCCGTGCACCGCCGGATCCTTTACGCGATGGCCGACGCCGGGCTGCGACCCGAGCGGGCATACGTCAAGAGCGCGCGCGTCGTCGGCGACGTCATGGGCCGGTTCCACCCGCACGGTGACGGCGCGATCTATGACGCGATGGTGCGCCTCGCGCAGCCGTTCGCGATGCGCGTGCCGCTCATTGACGGCCACGGCAACTGGGGCTCGCCGGACGACTCTGCCGCTGCCAGCCGTTACACCGAGTGCCGGATGACGCCGGCTGCGTTGCTGCTCACCGACGACCTCGACGAGGAGACCGTCGACCTCGAGCCCAACTACGACGGCCAGGAGACGCAACCGACGGTCCTGCCCGCGGCCTACCCCAACCTGCTGGTCAACGGCACCTCCGGCATCGCCGTCGGCATGGCGACGAACATGATTCCCCACAACCTCGTCGAGGTCGTCGACGCGGCCCGGCACCTGCTCGCGCACCCGGGCGCCGAGCTCGACGACCTGATGCG
>JBKJLP010000453.1:0-6120 GCA_046596735.1 Mycobacteriales bacterium
TGGCGCCGGACTTCGCGCGCGAGTGGGTGGAGTTCACCGACCCGAGCGATCCCACCGACGTCATCCGCGCTGACCTGACCTGGCTGCTGTCGCGCTGGACCTGCATCTACGGTCGCGGCTGCGAGGGGGTCATCGAGGGTCGCGAGGACGACGGCTGCTGCAGTCACGGCGCCTACTACGCCGACGATGAGGACGAGGAGCGGGTCGCGCGCTTCGCCAAGATGCTGAAGCGAAAGCACTGGCAGTACGCCGAGACGGGTCGGCGCGACGGCTTCTCCGAGGTCGATGAGCTCGAGGGTGAGCCGGCCCGCAAAACCCGCGCTATCGACGGGGCCTGCATCTTTCTCAACCGGCCCGGCTTCGAGGGCGGCGAGGGGTGCCCGCTCCACGCGCTTGCCTTGCGCGAGGGCCTGCACCCGTTGGAAACCAAGCCCGACGTGTGCTGGCAGTTGCCCGTCCGACGCACCCAGGAAGAGGTCACCCGCCCGGATGACACCAAGGTGCTGGTCACGTCGATCGGCGAATTCGATCGGCGCGGCTGGGGCCCCGGCGGCGCTGACCTGCACTGGTGGTGCACGTCCTCGCCGGCCGCCCATGTCGGCGCCGAGCCGGTCTACCTGTCCTACGGCCCGGAGATCACTGCCCTGATCGGGCAGCCGGCGTACGACGAACTGCTGCGGCTGTGCGCCCTGCGCGAGGCGGGTACGTCGATGACGCACCCGGCCACGGTGATCGCCGAGGGCTGATCGTTAGCGCCCTTGGTTGGCGACGGCGGCTGCCGCAGCTGCGGCGGCCTCCGGGTCCAGGTAGGTCCCGCCCGCCACGGTCGGCACCAGTTCGTCGTCCAGGTCGTAGCGCAGCGGCTGGCCGGTCGGGATGTTGAGCGACACGACCTGCTCCCTGCTCAGGCCGTCGAGGTGCATGACCAGCGCCCGCAGCGAGTTGCCGTGGGCGGCGACGAGCACCGTCTCACCGGCCCGCAGATCCGGCACGATCGCGTCGTACCAGTACGGCAGCATCCGCTCGACCACGTCCTGCAGGCATTCGGTCAGCGGGACGAGCCCCGGGGCCAGCGCCGCGTAGCGGACGTCGCCGGTGTTGTCCCACTCCGAGCCAGGCTCCAGGGGCGGCGGCGGCACGTCATAGGAGCGGCGCCACTCCATGAACCGCTCTTCGCCGAACTCCGCCAGCGTCTGCTTCTTGTCCTTGCCCTGCAGGGCGCCGTAGTGCCGCTCGTTGAGCCGCCAGTGCCGGCGTACGGGGATCCAGAACCGGTCGCACTCCTCGAGCGCGAGGGTCGATGTACGAATGGCCCGGCGCATCACCGAGGTGTGCCCGACGGTGGGGAGCAGGTCGGCGTCGCGGAGCAGGCGCCCGCCCTGACGGGCCTGCTCCTCGCCCTTGGCGGTGAGGTCAACGTCGACCCAGCCGGTGAACAGGTTCTTGTTGTTCCAGTCGCTCTCGCCGTGACGGAGCAGCACGAGGGTGGCCATGCCTCGATCGTGTCGCATGCCGAGACGGGTTAGCGGTCGGGGTCGGCGAACCGGGCGAAGGCGGCCAGGTTGGCGGTGGACTCGCCGCGCTTCTGGCGCCACGCCCACTCGCGCCGGATCGATCCCGCGAAGCCGATCTCCAGCAGCGTGTCGAAGGATTCGTCGGCGTACTGCAGAACGCTGCCGAGCAGCCGGTCCACCTCCGCGGCATCGATCGCGGCGAGTGGCAGGCGACCGACGAGGTAGACGTCGCCGCTCGCGTCCATCGAGAACGCGACGGCGTACATCTTGGAGTTGCGACGCAGCAGCCAACGGCCGAACTCAATCTCGTTCTCATCGGGCTTGCGGCACACGAAGGCCTCAACCAGCAAGGCGTGACGGCCCACCACCAGCCAGCAGTGGGTGGCGAGCTTGTGGGTCCCGGGCAGGGTCACAAAAAACGAGTGTGGCTCGTGCTTTTCGTACGCAATCTCGGCCTCATCCAGCGCCGCCTCGACGACCGCAGCGGCCTCGGCCTGGCTCACGAGTTGACGGCCAGCAGGTCGGTCCGGCGGTCGTTGATGGCATCGCCGTAGGCGGTCAGCAGCCCGTCCGCGGTGGCGCCCCAGGAAAACTGCGCGGCGTGCGCGACGGCGCCCAGGCTCAGCCGAGCCCGGCGTTCCACCGCCCGCGTGATGGCGGCAGCCCAGGCGTCAGGGTGGTGGCCCAGCACCAGCAGCCCACTCACGCCGTCGTCGACGGTGGTCCGCAGGCCGCCGATGTCGGTGGCGACGACCGGGGTCCCACAGGCCTGCGCCTCGAGCGCCACCAGGCCGAACGACTCGTTGTGGCTGGGGACGACGACGACGGACGCGGCTTGGTACCAATCGAGCAGAGTGCCGTTGCCGGTCGGCTGCTCGAAGCGGGTGATGTCAGCGATGCCGAGGGTGTGCGCGAGGTCCTGCAGGGCCTGCGGCTCGGCCAGCCCGTTGCCGCTCGGGCCGCCGACCACGGCGACGACCAACCGGTCGCGCAGGGTGGGATCGCTCTCCAGCATCCGCGCGGCGGCGCGGAGCAGGACGTCGGGAGCCTTGAGCGGCTGGAGCCGCCCGACGAACAGCAGCAGAACGGCTTCCGGTGGCACACCGAGGCGCGTCCGGGCGCCGGAGGCTTCGCCGGGACGGAAGTGCTCGAGGTCGACCCCGGGCGCGACGGTGATGACCCGCTCGACCTCGGCGCCGTAGAGCTCAACGAGCTGGCGGGCCTCGTCCGCGGTGTTGGCGATCAGCCGGTCAGCGGCAGCGATGACCTGTTCCTCGCCGACGACGCGGCGCAGCGGCTCAGGGGCGTCACCGTCGGCGAGCGCGAGGTTTTTGACCTTGGCCAGGGTGTGCGCGGTGTGCACCAGCGGCACGCCCCATCGCTCGGTCGCGAGCCAACCGACCTGCCCGGACAGCCAGTAGTGGCTGTGGACGACGTCGTACCAACCAGGTTCGTGCTGGGCCTCGGCGCGCAGCACGCCGGAGGTCAGCGCGCACAGCTGCGAGGGGAGGTCTTCCTTGGACAGGCCCTCGAACGGCCCGGCGACGAGGTGGCGGACCGTCACGCCGGGGGCCAGCTCGACCACCGGCGGCAGGTCGCTGCGGGTCGCCCGGGTGAAGATCTCGACCTCGACACCGCGCTCGGCCAGCCGCTTGGACGTTTCGACCACGTAGACGTTCATGCCGCCGGCATCGCCGGTGCCGGGCTGCTCGAGTGGCGAGGTGTGCACCGAGAGCAGGGCGACGCGACGGGGACGACGTGGCCCGGTCCCGTGGATGTCGCGTACGACGGCAGGGGTCATCAGCCGTCACCTCCTCGTTTCGGGGCAGTACTCCCGAGGGGCAGTCTGCCCCGAGAGGACAACCCCACGCCATCCGGCAGACTTCCCGCCATGCGGACAGCGGTGGTCACCGGAGCAAGCAGCGGCATCGGCGCGGCCACGGCCAGGCGGCTCGCGGCGGATGGCTGGCAGGTCGTCGCCGCCGCGCGCAGGCTCGATCGGCTGGGTGCCCTGTCCGCGGAGCACCCGGCCATCCGCCCGTGCGCGCTGGACGTCACCGACCCGACCTCCGTCGCGGCGCTAGTCGACGCGGCGCCCGAGGTGGACCTGCTGGTCGCCAACGCGGGCGGCGCCTTCGACCTCGACCCGCTGGAGTCCGCTGACGTCGACGTGTGGGCCCGGATGTACGACGTCAACGTCCTGGGCACGGTCCGCACCGTCCAGGCGCTGTTGCCGGCGCTCGTGCGCTCCGGCGCCGGCCACATCGTGATGACCGGCTCGACCGCCGGCCGCTGGGTCTACGAGGGAGGTGGCGGTTACGTCGCGGCCAAGCACGCGATCGCCGCCCTCCGCGACACCCTGCGCCTCGAGCTGGTCGACCGACCGGTGCGGGTCAGCGAGGTCGCCCCCGGGATGGTCGACACCGAGGAGTTCTCCGCCATACGGTTCGGCGGCGACACCGAGCGAGCTGCCGGGGTCTACGCCGGCGTCGATGCGCTGACCGCGGACGACATCGCGGACGTCATCGCCTGGGTGGCCTCGCGCCCGGCCCACGTCAACGTCGACCTGGTGCAGGTCACCCCGCGCCAGCAGGCCTCCGCCACCAAGGTCGCCCGCCGCACGTGAGCACGGTGAAGCGCTACGCCGCGGGGCGGGCTCGGGCGCTGGGCCTGGCCACCCGCGGCACCACCGCGCCCAACCGGCTGCGCCGCATCGACCGCTGGCTCACCGCCGTCCATGCCGACCTGCTGCGGGCAGCGGCCGATCCGCTGGTGATCGACCTCGGCTACGGCGCCACCCCGGTCACCGCTATCGAGCTGCACGCGCGGCTGCGCGAGGTCCGCCCGGACGCGCGGGTCGTCGGTCTGGAGATCGACCCCGAACGGGTGGCTGCTGCGCAGCCGGCGACGACCGAAGGGCTGGCGTTCGCCCGCGGCGGGTTCGAGCTCGCCGGCCTGCGGCCGATCGTCGTACGCGCCCTCAATGTCCTGCGGCAGTACGACGAGCAGCCGGCTCGCGAGGCCTGGAACACGATGCTCAGCGGCCTCGCTGAGGGCGGGCTGCTGGTCGAGGGGACCTGCGACGAGATCGGCCGGCGGGCCTGCTGGGTCAGCCTCACCGCGGCCGGGCCGCAGACGCTTACCCTCGCCGCGCACCTACCGACCCTGGACCGTCCGGCGTCGCTCGCCGAGCGACTCCCGAAGGCGCTGATCCACCACAACGTGCCCGGTCAGCCGATCCACGACCTGCTCGCCGAACTCGATACGGCGTGGGACAGAGCCGCGCCCTACGCCACCTACGGCAACCGGCAACGCTGGCAAGCGGCCGTGGCCCTGCTGGACCGCCCCAAGGACGTGAGTCGGGCCCGGTATGGCGAACTCAGCGTGCCCTGGGAGACTGTCGCCTCGTGAGCTCACACCGCCCCGACCACACCCACATCGTCAGCAACGGCAAACGCGAGCTGACCCTGGACGAGCTGGCCCGCCAGCAGCCCGGGATGGACCGCCTGATGGCCGAGGTCGGCCCGCGGGTGCACCGGATGTGCTTCGCCGCCCGCGCCGGCAACTGGCCGCTCGCCGCCTACTACGGCAAGTCCGCAGCCAAGCAGTTGGCGCTCAGCGTCGAGAGCCGGCCGAAGTATGACCCGCAGATGACCGATTACCTGCGCGATGACTTCGGCCCCGTCACCGCGGCGATCAAAGCAGGTGACAGCGCTGCGTTTGAGGCGGCGTACGACCAGATGGTGCGACGGGCCAACGAACTGCACGTGGAGTTCGGCAAGGCCTTCCTGGTGTGGAAGACCCCGGAGTTGCCGCCGGACGACCTGGACCTCACCGCCGGGATGAGCTAGCCCAGAACGCACGAACGCCGCCCGGGTGAGGGGCGGCGCTCGGACGTAGGTGGGAGTTAGTCGTTGAGCAGGATCGCCAGCTCGGCGTCGAGGTCAACGACCTCCTCCTCGGCGCCCGTGGGCACCGCGAGGTAGGTCTGCTGCAGGAACTCCACCAGGGCGTCGCGGTCGATCTCGAACAGCGCGGAGCCGGACGGGGACGCCATGGCGAGGTTGACGAAGTATTCGCCGTCGATCTGGGTCGGCCACACCCGCACGTCGCCCTCGCCGACCGTGGCGGCAACGCCGTCGGTGAGCAGCTGGCGGGCGAACATCCACTCGACGACACCGTCGCCGGTGCCGTCCTCGTTCTTGGCACCGGTCTGGAACCCGACGCGGACCGCCCACGGGTCGGCGCTCTCGTAGCGCATCGACGCGACGATCGGCAGCGACGGGCCACCGGGGACGACGAGCCGAAGCTCGAGCTCAGCGGTGACGGTGGCGATCTCGGTCATGTCGGGCCTTCCAAAGGGGCGAGTGGTGCGGCACCGAGAACAACGAAGACGACGCTCGTGGGGAACGGTCGAAGCAGGGATTCACCCGGGTGGGCGATGCTGTTCTGCATCTATATCGGCGCCAAGTAGGACGTACTTCAGTGGCCCGGAGTTCCGGTTCAGCCGTACGGTCCGTTGCCCGGTCGCCTCTCGCGAACAGCCGGGCGTACGTCGACGAGGTAGACGATCGCGGCGACCGCCATGACGATCCCGAAGATCCCG
>JBKJLP010000048.1:0-2742 GCA_046596735.1 Mycobacteriales bacterium
TCGAGGCCTGCATCGCCCGGTCGATCTCGTCGTAGAGCGCCTGCCCCGCCCGGATCAGGCTCGACAGGACCTCGGCCGCCGCCGGATCGCCATCGGGATACTCGTCAGCGAAACCGGGACCGACTCGCACCGCACCTAAGGCCGCTGGCGAGGCAACGCTGCCGCGCTGCGACCTCCGAGATCGCCCGGGCTCAGCCACGCTCGTCGCTGCCGACTCGGCCCATGTGGCCCCCCAACGTAAGTCCCCAACTGCAGTTACTTAGAATGCGAGATAGTCACTTCGGAGTCAAGTATCTCGATGCCGAACTATCTACACGCACTTCAGACACCAGGTATCGCCGCCGAGTCATGGTCGCTAACGGCGCCTCGCAGTCGTCTGCCAGGGGGACCTGTCGCTGGCAAGCGACAGGTGCTGCGCCGGTAAACGTCCGCACATGCCGCCGGTCGCGTTTGGCACAAGGCGGTGAGGCCGCTCGGGCGGCGTTCGCCGGCTTCGTTGGCGGCAAGACTTTCAACGCTGCTCAGCTGCACTTCGTCGACCTCGTGGTCATGCACCTCACCGAGAGCGGGGTGGTGCCGATCGACCGGCTGTACGCCTTGGCGTACACCGACATGCCCCGTCCGGGCCAGAGGACCTGTTCAGTGGCTCGGACGTAGGGGCGCTCGTCGCCGTACTCGATGGCGTTCGACGTACGGCGATCGCAGCCAGCTGAAGCGGGTCAGTTCGGGTCGGCGTCGTCCGGGTTGACCACCCCGTACGCCGGGAGGAGGTCGACGTACTCGGTCGGGTCGCCGTCCCAGTCCATCGCCAGGATCTGCTCGCGAGATCTCCGGGAGGCGAGCGTCCGTACCAGGTCGTTGCGGGTGCCACGCAGCGTGACGACCGGGTTCCCGGTCCCGAGGATCTTCTCGCGGCGCTCGTACTCGAGCCGGACGGCGCCGAGCCCCGCGTTCTGAAGGTGGATAGACGCCGTCAGCCCGTAGTTGCTCAAGGAGAGAGCGAGCGCCGGCGTCTCGTCGGCGGGCGGCAAACCGAGGGCCAGGCGGACGTAACCCTCGTGCACGACGACGTCGTTGATCAGGACGCCCTGCCCGATCGCCGGCTCGATCGGGAACCCGCTCGCGGGAAGCTTCCCCGCGAAGGATCGCCCATGTGGTGGGGGTTGCCGATGACGTTGTCGAAGTCGCGGATGAATTCGACCCCGTCCCGGGACCTCGGGCGCTTTGCCTGTGGTGAAGTCCACCGTGGCGCCGACGTGATGGGCAAGGACATCGCGCACCGTCCAGCCCGGACACGACCGAACCGATGCTGCCGCCTGCTCGTCGGTCAACTCCAGAACGGTTGCCGCCAAGCGATCGGCTACCTCCTGGTAGGCCGCCGTTACGTTGATCACCCGGTGAGGATAGGGGCGTACACACAGCCCCGGGCTCGCACCGGCGAGCCGTCAGGTTCCAAGAGCTACTTCTCGCGGACCCGTCACCCACGCTCGCAAATTCTCGTGACAGCCGCATCGTCGGCATGAGTGAAGATTTGCCGATGTAGGGCCGGTTGTGATCTTGGAACTGGGAGCCATGAAAAGCTAAGGTCTTGTAACGCGAGACAATCGCGTAACGCGTCTCGACCGCATCTCATCCCCCTCGGGAGCCCCTTTTGCGCTCCTACGAGTTCTGACGGCCCTTGCATCTGATGGACGTTCTTGAAGGTACCCAACGCTTCTGGTGAACGAGGACCTTGCCTGGCAGCGGGTCCCCGGCATCGCCGCTTGGGACCGCGCTCGGGCGCTTCGGCCGCGAACAGCCATCCCATCCGCCGACTCCCGCTCATGCCGAGATGCGGGCGTCTCATTCCGCCCCGGTCGACGTGCCCTGACGGCCCTCAACCGCGAATTGACGCCGGGCGAGACTAGCCTTTCGCTGTGACCGACCCCCATCGTCCCCCCACACCTGAAGGGGAGGGCTGCGAATTCGCACACCCGGGAAGCGTGCCAGATGCCACACGTCCGCATCCTGGGCCGCCCCGATTGGCCGGCGCCAGCGGTGGTGTCGCGGACAAGCTCGGTAACAAGTACGAGTTGGCCTGGGCCATTCGGCATGCTCTGCTCTGCATCCGTGACGAGCGACGAAGTCTCACACTCGAAGAGATCGACACTGAGTTGGCTGATGGCTCCGAGTTCACCTACGTCAACGAACACGGCGACATCTCGGTAACCCAGGTCAAGCGCCAGAACAACATCACCGATCACTGGACGATTGCAGCCCTCAGAGGTCGCGGAATCTTGGCGGCAGCTGCTCGCCACGTTGCCGCTGGGCGTGAGTTCCACTTCAGTTCGATGACGCCGAGCGGCGCCCTGCGGGTTATGGCTGACCTGTCACGGCAAGCGTCGGACGCGCAGAAGTTTGTAACGCATCAGCTCACGCGCGCGTTGAGACCAACCTTCGATGAGCTGACCGCGGCGAATGTGTTCGGCAGCTCGGAGGTGGCCTGGCAGACCCTGCGCGGTATGTGGATCGAGATTGAAGTCGAAGAGCAGCTGGTGATGACCAACGCCATGCTCGCCGAAGTGAGCTTGGAGGGCGCGACCGGCGACCTCATGGCAGTTGCCATAGGTGCCGTGCTGCTGGACAACCTGCGCACGCGAATGACACGACGGGAATTGCTCGATGCTCTTGCTCGCAAGGGCATCGCGCCACGCGACTCCGCCGCTAAGCCCGGATCCACCGGTCCGCTTGAGTTGAGCGGCG
>JBKJLP010000007.1:0-3429 GCA_046596735.1 Mycobacteriales bacterium
CCTTCGCTATCAACTCAGCCCGGCCCAGGTCGTGCTCGACGTAGTCGTCCAGCAGTGCATCGAGTTCGTCGTACGGAGGCAGTCGGTCGCTGTCGAGTTGGTCCGGAGCGAGCTCAGCGGACGGCGGCTTGTCGACGCTGTTCTGCGGGATCGGCGGCTTCTCGCCGGCCGCGACGGCGACCGCGTTGCGCCAGCGCGCGAGTTGCCAGACCAGGGTCTTGGGAACGTCCTTGATCGGGGCGAAACCGCCTGCGGAGTCGCCGTAGAGGGTGGAGAAGCCGGTCGCCAGCTCGCTCTTGTTGCCGGTCGTCAGGACGAGGTGACCGTGCTGGTTAGACAGCGCCATCAGCGTCGTGCCGCGGATGCGGGCTTGCAGGTTTTCGACCGCGAGCCCGGACAGCGCGACCGTCTCCTGCCACGCCGTGACCATCGGTGCAATCGGGATGACCTGCCAGTGCAGGCCCTGCGTCTCCGCAAGCTCTTGCGCGTCGGCCACGGAGTGACCCGACGACCACGGCGATGGCATGCCGACCACGTGGACGGCGTCGGCTCCCAAGGCATCGCACGCGATGGTGGCAACCAGCGCCGAGTCGATGCCACCGGAGAGCCCCAGAACGACCGAGCGGAAGCGGTTCTTCGTGACGTAGTCGCGCGTGGCAGTGACGAGCGCGCCCCAGACCTCGGCGTTGTCGTCGAGCGGAGTGGCGACACCGGCCGGTTCGGGCTCGTACGCCGTCACCGGGTCGGCGCTGATGACCACCGGCTCGACGAGCATCGTCGTGCCATCCAGGGCGTTGACCGGACCGGCCACGATCTCCGTTGCCGCCGGCAGGTCAAGGTCGCAGACGACGAGCCCTTCCTCCCACAGCGGGGCGCGGGCGAGCACCGCCCCACCGGCGTCCACCACCAGCGAGTCGCCATCGAAGACCAACTCGTCCTGACCGCCAACCAGGTTGACGTAGGCGAGGGTGGCGCCGGCCTCGACCGCCCGACGGCGTACGAGGGCACCGCGGACGTCGTCCTTCCCGGCCTCATAGGGCGATCCGTTGATGCAGACGAGCAGGCCGACTCCCACCGACCTGGCGACCGTCACAGGGCCGCCGTCCTGCCAAAGGTCCTCGCAGATGACCAGGCCCACGTCGATCCCGTGCAGCCGCACAACGGGGAAGCGATCGCCTCGCACGAAGTAGCGAAACTCATCGAAGACGCCGTAGTTGGGCAGGTGGTGTTTGGCGTACGTCGTGACGACTCGGCCCCCGTGCAGGACGGCAGCGGAGTTCTGCGGCTCGCCGGCCGGACGACCGAGGGCGGGAACGGGGAACCCGGCCCGACCGCAGTATCCGACGACGACCGCGAGCTCGCCCAGTCCCTCATCCGCCAGACGGCTCGCGAGTGCGTGCACAGCATCGATGCTGGCCTGCACGAAGGAGGCCCGCAGGACGAGGTCCTCCGGCGGGTATCCGGTGAGCACCATCTCCGGGAACGCCACCACGTGGCAACCGCGTTCGGCGGCATGCCGGCTCCAGGTCACGACGAGGTCGGCGTTGCCGGGGAGGTCGCCGACGACGGCGTCGACCTGGGCAAGGCCGATCCGCAGTTGGGGCATCCCCCGAGCCTACGGAGCAGTCAGGCTCCACCGCAGGCGGTGGGTCAGACCGCTGAGCCGCGGCTGAGTCCCTTGGCGACGTACATGTCTGTGTCGGCGCGGTGGAGCAGGCCGGGGGCGTCCTCTTCGGGGTGGTCATCGGCGGAGGCCAGGGCGCATCCGATGGCGATGCTGATGTCGATCGGATAGCCCGCGATCATCGCCGCTCCAGAGGTGAGGCGCTCCAGTCGGCGAACGATCACGCTGGGATCGGTGCCGGTCGCCAGGTCCGGGCACAGCACGGCGAACTCGTCGCCCGACAGGCGGGCCGGGACGTCCGCTGGCCGGCAGGCCACCGAGAGCCGGCGGGCGACCTCAACGAGGAGCCCGTCACCGACCGCGTGGCCGTAGGTGTCGTTGACCCGCTTGAGGTTATTGACGTCGGCGAGCACCACCGCCACCGAGTCGCCGGTGCGCCGGGACCGCAGCAACTCACGGTCGAGGTGGCGCAGGAACAAGGCGCGGTTGCACAGGCCGGTCAGGCTGTCCTGGAAGGCCATGTCGGCCAAGCCCTCGAGCTCCTTGGCCACGTCGGCCATCCGCAGTCCGGTGAAGACGACGGTGTCGGACGCGCGGTCGTGCTCGGCGGCGATCGACATCGGCTCGAGCCCGAAACCCAGGTCGACCTGCCACAAGGCGTAGGCCCGCCGACCCGAACTGGTGACGCACAGAATCAGCCGAACTGCCTGGGTGCGGTCCGCAGGGCTGAGCACGGAAACGAGTTGGCGTCCCGTCCAGTGGGCAGCGAGGTGGGACCCCAGACCAGCGGGCAGGTGCACCGATTGGATGGTGCCGTGGTCGTCGACGACCACTTCCAGGCTTACGCTGGCGTCACCGACGTGATCGGTGAGCAAGCGGGGCCATGGCGTCATGGGCATGAGGATTCGACGTTCCGGATCTTCTACCTGCGAACGCACGGTGAGCAGTCCACCACAGCGGGCACCTGCAAGACTGTCGATGTGGACAAGCAGCAGGAGTTCGTTCTCCGTACGCTCGAAGAGCGAGACATCCGATTCGTCCGGTTGTGGTTCACCGACGTCCTCGGCACGCTCAAATCCGTCGCCATCGCGCCCGCTGAGTTAGAAGGGGCCTTTGCCGAGGGCATCGGCTTCGACGGCTCGGCGATCGAGGGCTTCGCGCGTGTCCACGAAGCCGACATGCTGGCCAAGCCCGACCCGGCCACCTTCCAGGTGCTGCCCTGGCGCGGGGAGTCGCCCGGGACGGCCCGGATGTTCTGCGACATCACGATGCCGGACGGCTCGCCGTCCTGGGCCGATCCCCGGCACGTGTTGCGCCGTGCGCTGGACAAGGCCGCCGACGCCGGCTTCACCTTCTACACGCACCCCGAGATCGAGTTCTTCCTGCTCGAGTCCGATACACAGCCGCCGACCCCGGTTGATCGCGGTGGCTACTTCGACCTCACCCCGCACGACGTGAGCCATGACTTCCGGCGCACGACGATCACGATGCTTGAGCGGCTCGGCATCTCGGTGGAGTACAGCCACCACGAGGTCGCGCCCGGCCAGCAGGAGATCGACCTGCGCTACGCCGACGCGCTCACCACGGCCGACAACATCCTGACGACCCGACACGTCATCAAGGAGGTCGCGCTCTCCCAGGGCGTCTACGCGACCTTCATGCCCAAACCGTTCAGCGATCAGCCGGGTAGCGGGATGCACACCCACCTGTCGCTGTTCGAGGGCGACCGCAACGCCTTCCACGACCCGGCTGATCCGCTGCAACTGTCCAGCGTCGGGCGGCACTTCATCGCCGGGCTGCTCAAG
>JBKJLP010000106.1:0-3286 GCA_046596735.1 Mycobacteriales bacterium
TGCGCGTACTCGTCGTACCGCCGGAGGTAGACGGCGAGGGCGTAGACCAGCCCGAGCGTGCGGAACACGGCCAGCGCACGCCAGACCGCGGTCTCGATCCCCACCCCCCGATCCTCCTCGGTGATCATGCAAGTTTGGGGATCTTCATGTCCAAGATCCCCAAACTTGCATGATCACCGGGGGATTGAGGCGGGGGTACGTCGGCCCAGCCGGCGGGCGGCAGCCGTCAGGCGGCGGGCGCGTGGCCGTCGCGATCATGGTCGGCGGGCAGCCCGGGGACCGCTGTGCCCTTGTCACCCTTGTCGCCCTTGGCCTCGGCCTTCATGCGGTCCTTGGCCACCTGCGCGTAGACGTCGACGTACTCCTGCCCGGAGAGGTCCATCAGCTCGTACATGATCTCGTCGGTGATCGACCGCAGGACGAACCGGTCACCCTCCATGCCCTTGTACCGGCTGAAGTCCAACGGCTTGCCGACCCGCACGCCGACCCGGCCGAGTGTCGGGATCTTCTTGCCGGTCGGCTGGACGACGTCGGTGTTGATCATGGCAACGGGGATGACCGGGACGCCCGCCTCGAGTGCCATCCGGGCGACGCCGGTCTTGCCACGATAGAGCCGGCCGTCGGGAGACCGGGTGCCCTCGGGGTAGAGACCGAGCAGGTTGCCGTCGGTGAGGATGCGCTTGCCGGTGCGCAGCGCCGCCTCCGACGCCGCCCCCCCGCTGCGGTCGATCGGCACCTGACCCACACCGGAGAAGAAGCCCTTGGTGAGCTTGCCCTTGAACCCCGTACCGGTGAAGTAGTCGGCCTTGGCGAGGAAGGTGATGCGGCGAGGTACGACGAGCGGCAGGAAGATCGAATCCGAGAAGGACAGGTGGTTGCTCGCCAGGATCGCGGCGCCCTCGGTAGGGATGTGGTCGCCACCCTCGACCCAGGGCCGGAAGAACACGCGCAGGATCGGGGTCAAGATCGCCTTGACGATCCAATAACCCACGTTTGCGCTCCTCCAAGATGACCCGCCGTCCGCCCGACCCTAGGGGGCCGAGCGGCTGGGAGCAACGAGCCGCCCATAGCGGAGCGTGCGACGATGACAGGACCGATCGAGGAGAGGTGTTCCCGCGTGGCTGTTCTTCCCGGCGCCGAGCCGATCGACCTTCCCGGCGGCCCCGTCGGGGTGCTGCTCAGCCACGGCTTCACCGGCACCACCCAGTCCATGCGGCCCTGGGCCGAGCACCTCGCCGCCGCCGGCTTCACGGTCGCCGCGCCCCGTCTGCCCGGGCACGGAACGCGCTGGCAGGACATGAACAAGACCCGCTGGTCGGACTGGTACGGCGAGGTCGAGCGCGCCTTCGACGACCTGCGTGGACGATGCTCGTCGGTGTTCGCGATGGGCCTGTCGATGGGTGGCACGCTCGTGCTGCGTCTGGCCGAGCAACGCGATGGGCAGGTCGCCGGCGTCGTCGTCGTCAACGCCTCTCTCGCCAGCGAGCGCAAGGACGTCAAGCTGGCCCCCCTGCTGTCCAAGGTGATCCCGTCCTTCCCCGGTGTCGGCAGCGAGATCAAGAAGGAGGGTGTTCAGGAACTCGCCTACGACAAGGTCCCGCTGAAGGCCTTCGCATCGCTGCAGGCCGCCTGGCCGGAGGTTCGCCGCGACCTGCACAAGATCAGCTGCCCGGTGCTGGCCTTCCGCAGCAGCGTCGACCACGTCGTGGAGGCGGTGAGCGGCAAGGTCCTGGTCGAAGGCTGCGCCGGCGGGACGATCGAGGAGCGCATCCTCGACAACAGCTACCACGTCGCGACGCTCGACAACGACGCACCGGCGATCTTCACCGGCAGCGTGGACTTCGTGCGGGCGCACGCGCCGGCCGCCACGGGCTGACGTGGACAGCGGTCCCCAGCCGCCCAGCGGCCGGCGCGACAACGGGCTGGCGTCCACCGACTGGGGCGCCCTGGTCGACCTCGACCCGCGGCTGTCCGAGGCGCTCCTCGCCAGCCTGGGCGCGGCCGGCATTGCCGCCTACGTCGAGCCCGCTGCTGGCGCCGTCGACTGGGTGTCCCGCGCTGTCGCGCTGCCCAAACGACCACTGGACCGCCTCTGGGTCGACGCACCGTGCGCCGAGCAGGCCCGCGTCGTCATCAGCGCCGAAGTCGCCGACCTCACCGCACTGCTGGCCGAGCAGGAACCGGGAGCCACCGCGCACGGCCTGGTGCACCCGGTTCCGGGAACGGCGGCCACGCGGGTCCTGCCGCCCCCGCTCCTGCCCGAGCCGCCCCAGCCCGCAGCGCCACAGCCGGCTCGTCCGGAGAGCCACGACGACGCCTGGGAGCAGATCGTCGCCGGGTTCGCCCGTGAGAGCGATGCGCCGGTACCGCCCTGGCCCGTCTCCGAGGACGTCGACACCGACGCCTCCCCGCCCGCAGACGCGACCACCTCGCGTCGCCCGCGGCGACGTACCGACGAAACACGCGGCGACGACGCGCTGCCGGCCTGGTTGGAGCCCGAGGCGCTGGACGACGACGGCCACTACGTCCCGCCGCCGCCGCCGCCGGTTCCCAAGGTCAGGCGGCACACCGTTGGTGCGCTCGTCTGCCTCGCGGTCGGCCTGCTGCTGGTGTTCGCACCGAACCTGATCGGCCAGGTGCAGACCGTCAGCCTCGGGGTGATCGGCATCGCGCTGATGCTGGGGGGCGCCGGTGCGCTGGTGTGGCACATGCGGGATGCTCCGCCGACTGACAGCGGCCCCGACGACGGAGCGGTCGTGTGAGCGAAGGAGCCGGCATGACCGCGAGCGAAACCGTCGAGGTGAGCGGGCACCTGATGGACTCCGGCGTACTCGCCCTGATCCTCGACGACGTCCTCGGGTACGGCGGCGACTACTCGATCGACAAGCTCGACGTGGGACGGGCACATGACGACGAGTCCTACGCGTGCATCGTCGTCAGCGCCGAGGATGCCGACGCGCTGCAGCGGCTGCTCATGCGGCTGCAGGCGCACGGCGTCAACCAGGTCGACCCCGGCGAGGCGGTGCTGCGCCAGGTCGAGCGGGACGGCGTGTTCCCGGCCGACTTCTACTCGACGACCAACCTGGCGACCCAGGTGCGGCTCGGCGGGCGGTGGATCGACGTGCAGCAACCCGAGATGGACTGTGGCCTCCTGGTGACCGGGCTGGACCGCGAGCCGCACGTGCGCACGATCCCGGTGAGCGACGTACGGGCCGGCGAGCAGGTGGTCTGCGGTGCCTCGGGAGTGCGCGTGGTGCGGGCCCCGTCCACGCTGGTGGACGACGGC
>JBKJLP010000126.1:0-2918 GCA_046596735.1 Mycobacteriales bacterium
TTCTGACCGATCTCGAGCGCGTAGTCGCCACGGATCGAGCCCGGCGTCGCCTCGACCGGGTTGGTCACGCCCATCAGGCGACGGGTGCCGGCCACGGCGTTCGGGCCCTCGACGACCAGCGCGACGAGCGGCGCACTGGTGATGAAGTCCACGAGCTCACCGAAGAACGGCCGCTCCCTGTGCTCGCCGTAGTGCTCCTCGGCGGCGGGCCGGTCCAAAGTGCGCAGCTCCATGGCGACGAGGGTGAGGCCCTTGCGCTCGAGCCGGCCGATGACCTCGCCGGCGAGGCCGCGGCGGACGCCGTCGGGCTTGACGAGGACGAGGGTGCGCTCGACAGACATGCGGGAGGTGCTCCTTGAGATGGGGGACTCCGCAATCTACCGGGATCCCGCACCGGAACCCGATGCATCCAGTTGCGTGGCCCACGAGGCAGATGAGGCCGGGCGTCCGGTTGTGCGACCGGACTGGATGCATCCAGTTCCGCGGGAGCCAGCTAGCGGGTGCGCAGGAGCAGGCGAGCTTCGCCGACCGTGACCACGGAGCCAGTGACCAGCACGCCCGCGCCACCGAACTCAGCGTCGTCTTCGGCCTGCTGTACGGCGGTGTCGAGCGCATCGTCGAGCCGGTCCTCGGCGGTGACCCGGTCCTCACCGAAGATCTCGACCGCCATGGCGTAGAGGTCATCCACGGGCAACGCGCGCGGCGAGGAGTTGGTGGTCACGACGATCGCGGTGAGCGCCGGCTCGAGCACCTCCAGCATCCCGCGCACGTCCTTATCGGCCAGACACGCGACGACCCCGACGAGCTGAGTGAAGGAGAAGGAGTCACCCAGAGCGCGAACCGTGGCCGTCATGCCGTGCGGATTGTGTCCCGCATCGAGCACGACGGTCGGCGAGGTGCGGACGACCTCGAGCCGACCGGGCGAGAGTGCGTTGGCGAGCCCCTCCCGGATGGCTTCAGGGTCGATCTGGCGCGTCTCGCCACCGCCGAGAAAGGCCTCGACCGCCGCAACCGCGCAGGCCGCATTCTGCGCCTGATGCTCACCAAACAGCGGCAGGAACATCTCGTCGTACGTGCCACACAGGCCCTGGATGGTGATGAGTTGGCCACCGACCGCCGGGCGGCGCTCGACCACACCGAACTCCAGCCCCTCACGGGCGATGGTGGCGCCGACCTCCACGGCGCGGGCGAGCAGCACGGCAGCGGCCTCGGGCTGCTGCGCGGCCAGGATCACCATCGCGCCGGGGTGGATGATCCCGGCCTTCTCGACGGCAATCTCGGCGACGGTGTTGCCGAGCAGCGGGACGTGGTCGAGCGAGATCGGCGTGATGACGCAGGTCTGCGCCTGGACCACATTGGTCGCGTCCCACAGGCCACCGAGCCCGACCTCGAGCACCGCCACGTCCACCGGGGCGTCGGCGAACGTCGCAAACGCCATCGCGGTCAGCACCTCGAAGAACGTCATCGGTACGGGCTGCCGCGAGTCGACCATCTCGATAAAGGGCACCAGCTCGTCGTACATCTCGCCGAAGCGCTCAGCCTCGATCGGGTGGCCGTCGATCGTGATCCGCTCGGTCGGCGACTCCAGATGCGGTGAGGTGTAGCGCCCCGGCCGTACGCCGAAAGCGCGTAGCAGCGAGTCGATGATCCGCGCCGTGCTGCTCTTGCCGTTCGTGCCGGTGAGATGGATCGCCGGGTAATTGCGCTGCGGCGAGCCGAGCAGGTCCAATAGCAACTGGATCCGCTCGAGGTCGGGCTCCATGTGGTCTTCGCTTGGGAACCGCGGAGCCAGCGCCGTCATGACCCGACGGATCGGGTCCGGCTCAGACATCGACGAGCGTGACCTCGACTGCGGGCTCACCCTCCTCAAGCACGAGCTCGCTCACGACACCGGCGTTGACGATGTCGGCGGCGGCGAAGCTATAGAGGGCGAGTTGCTCGGCGCTGTCACGGACGACGAGCTTGCTGACACCGGTACGCATGGAGGTCTGGGCCGCACTCTTGGCCTTGCGCACCTGCCCGAGCACCAGCCCGGCGGCGGTGAGTACGGCCGGGTTGCCGGCGTCCTCAGCGAGGGTCGGCCAGGGCTGGCTGTGGATCGAGCCGTCCTGGTACCAGGACCAGACCTCTTCGGTCGCGAACGGCAGGGTCGGTGCGAGCAGTTTGAGCAGGGTGTCGAGGGCGATGCGCAGGGCGCGGTTGGCCGAGTCAGCCTCGATGGTCTCGCTGTAGGCGCGGTTCTTGACCAGCTCGATGTAGTCATCGCAGAAGGTCCAGAAGAACGTCTCGGTCCGCTCCAGTGCGCGCGCGTAGTTGAAGCCGTCGAAGGCCTCGGTGGCGCCCCGGACCACCGCCGACAGCGCGCTGAGCATGGCGAGGTCCACCGGCTCGGTGACGGGTCCGGGGGTGGCTTCGGGGAACCCGAGGACGAACTTGCTGGCGTTGAGCAGTTTGGTGGCGAGCCGTCGGCCGACCTTCATCTGCGCGAAGTCGACGGCGGTGTCGGTGCCCGGGCCACCGCTGCAGGCCCAGTAGCGGACGGCGTCGCTGCCGTACTCCTCAAGCAGCGGCATCGGGGTGACCACGTTGCCCTTGCTCTTGCTCATCTTCTTGCGGTCCGGGTCGAGGATCCAACCGTTGATCGCGGTGTCGCGCCAGGGCAGACAGGCGTGCTCGAGATGGCTACGGACGACGGTCGAGAACAGCCAAGTACGGATGATCTCCGGACCTTGCGGGCGCAGGTCCATCGGGAAGACGCGACCGAACAAGTCAGGATCGTCCTCCCACCGGCCCGCGATCTGCGGCGTCAGGGATGAGGTCGCCCAGGTGTCCATCACGTCGGCGTCACCGACGAAGCCCCCGGGGACGCCGCGCTGCTCCTCCGCGTAGCCCTCGGGCACGTCGCTGGACGGGTCGAT
>JBKJLP010000186.1:0-12241 GCA_046596735.1 Mycobacteriales bacterium
CGAGCTCCTCGCGCAACTCGCGCACGAGCGCATCGACGTCGCTTTCGCCGGCCTCGATCTTGCCGCCCGGGAACTCCCACAACCCAGCCAGGCGAGGAGGGCCGGTCCGGCGGCACGCCAGCACCGCCCTCGGCTCGTCGCGGATCAACGCAGCCCCCACCACTTCGACGCGTTCCACCGCACGAAGGCTAGGGCTCGCGGGACGTGGGACGGGTGAGGACCCAGACGGCGCAGGCGGCAAACCAGGCATCGACCACGCCGAGCCCCGTCCGCTGCCACACCCCGGTCGGCCCACCGGCCACGGACGCGACCAGGGCAGCCACGGAGACGCCAGAAACCGCGACCGACAGCGCGGCGGCCGTACGACGACCCGACCGACGCAGGCCCAGCGCGCCGAGCGTCGGGGAGGCCGCCATGGCTAGGTAACCGGTCCCCGCAGCGATCGCGTGCAGCAGATCGCCCGTACCGCCCTCCTCGCGCTGCAGCGGCAAGGCCGCCACGGCGAGGGTGGATACGCCGGCGACGACCATGGACGTCCGCAGCGGGCGGCCTGCCTCCAGCAGCGCGGGGAGCCGAGCAGCGAAGACCGGCAGCAGTACGCCGAAGGCCACGAAGCCGCTGGTCATGCCGAGCCGCTCCGGCGTCCCCACCCTGGCCAGCTGGCTGATCGCTTGCTCGGTCGGGTCGAAGCCGTCGCGGCGCGTACCGAACGTCGCCCAGGCGCCGACGAAGGATGCTGGGGCCACGAGCCCGCAGAGGGCAGCAAGGCGGTCGAACGGTCGTACGGAGGTCGCCATGGCGTCACGCTGTCGTACGGCCCGCCTGGTGTCGACCGCAAATGCGCCCGAATGGCCCTTTAGATCCGTGCGTCGGTGCCGATGCTGATTCCAGGCACTCGCGTGCTCTCCGGCCACTGAGCCGGCGACTGAAGTGAGCGGCACCGTGACCACTGTGAAGTTGCTGGCCGTGTGGACCGGCTGGTGCGACCCCTGTGACATCGAGCGCCCGCTCGCGCTCACGGCCCATGGCGAGCACGGCCTGCGCGCTTGGTTCCATGGCGTCGGTGCCGAAGATCGTCGGCTCGTCCTCGCCTGCGAGGTCTGCGGCCAGTGGCAAGACGTCCCCCTGACGGAGGAAGAAGACCCCGAGCCGGCGGCGACGCCGCGATCGGCCCTGCTCGCCTGGACGGCTGCGGCAGCCGCGCACCAGGTCGAGGTTCCCGCACCACGTGTGTCCGTCCACCGAGTCGATGCCCAGGTTGACGCGCCCACCCGCGTGGTGGACCTGGTCAGCCACGGAGTGGACCGCCTCGCTCTGTGATGTCCCACAGTCGGCTCTCCACAGTCGGCGTGACGTCGCGCACGGGGCTGGCAACCTGACCTAGCGTCGAGCCGTGACCGTCTCCTGCTCCGCGAGGACCCGCGACGTCCAGCGGGCCCGCGTCTACCGCGCGGAGGACGCCTGGGCCGCCCGACTGGACGCCGCCCGGCTCGGTGCGCCGCGGGCCACGCTGGGCGGGAGCAGCGTTCTGCTACCTGCCGAGCGTCGCTTCGGGCGCCTCGAGGAGGCCGCCTCGTACGCGGCCCGCGTTCTCGCTCTCGACGACGTGCTGAAGGCCTTCGGTGCGATCGAGCCGCCCGTCCTTCGCGCGCGTGCTGGGCTCCGGGCCGCGCACTGGGAGCCGCCGGGGGTGATTGCCCTGCCGGTCCCGGTCCACGGCGAGCCCTGGGCGTTGCGCGAGAGCGTGCTGCTGCACGAGCTGGCTCATCACGTCGGCGAGACGACCGGCCGGTCAGACCGCCATCACGCCCCCTACCCGGCAGTCTTGCTGCGACTGGTCGCTGCAGCGCTGGGGCCAGAGGCGGCGCTCGCCTTGCAGATCGCGTACGGACAGGAGCGGGTGGCGGTGGGTGACGCGTGAGCGACCGGCTGGTGGACCGGGTGGGCAAGCTGCTGGCCCAAGCGGAGGGGACCGACAACGAGCACGAGGCCGCCGCGTTCGTGGAGCGGGCGCAGCAGCTGGCGACGGAGCACGCGGTCGACCTGGAGCTGGCCCGGGCCCGTCAGCGTGAGCGGCAGGAGCGCGGCAGCCAGGAGCCGCTGGTCCAGGAGCAACTCCAGGTCGGCGCCAAGGGGCGACGGGGCAACCGGCACCGCGTCCTGCTCTTCGTGGCGGTCGCCGCGGTCAACGACGTACTCGTCAACGTCGCGCACGACAGCACCTACGTCTTGGGATTTGGCCACCGGACCGACCTTGAGGTGGTCGAGCGGCTGTGGTCGTCGCTGGCTGTGCAGATGACCACCTCGGCGCAGCGTCGGATGGACGCCGGTGAGCATCGGGCCGCTCAGATCGCCGGCCAGTCGTGGCGGGTGTCGTTCTACGACGGATTCATCGAGGTCATCGGCGACCGGCTCCAGCGGGCCCGCCAGCGGGCCCTCGCCCACGCGGCCGAGCAGGCGGTGCTCCGAGCCGCCCCAGCCGGCCCCACGGCTCCGTCCGCCGAGCTGGTCCTGCGGGACAAGGCCGACCGGGTCAAGGCGTTCTACGAGGGCACGTCGCAGGCCCGTGGGTCCTGGCGCGGCGCAGCCTCAGGACGGACCCTGACGAGCGCGCAGGCACGGGCCGCTGGCCGCGCTGAGGGGCAACGCGCCGACCTCGGCCAGCCACGGTTGCGCCAGCGGGGTCAACTCGGCGCCTGAGCCGCGGCCCGGTCGCTCCACGCGATCAGCACCACCGCGACACCGATCCCGACGACCGCGAGCACCCCCCGCGGCGGAAACACGTGGTGGACAGCGAACGGGTAGCAGCAGGCGGCGCCGAGGGCACCGCCCAGCAGGGTCCGCGGATCGCGCGTCTGACGCCACAGCACCCCTGACGTGGCCACCAGGGACGCTGCGAGCGCCCAGACCCCGAGGTGGCCCAACTGGTCCCCGACTCCGAACAGGTCCCCGATGGTCGCGGCTTTGCCGCGTGCCTGCACCAGCGCGGGAGCGCCGATCCCGGCGATGGAGTCCAGAGCGCCGTACAGCACGGCATAGCCGAACGCCGCGATCCGCGCGATCCACGCGGCCGGCCCGGTGGACCTGCGCAGCAGATAGAGCAGCGAGCCGGCGAGCAAGGGAAACCCCGGCAGGAAGGCCAGGTGGACGAGCCTCCACCGCTCGGCCGTGTCCTGCGTCAAGAAGATCGGGTGCGCCAGGCCGAGCAGCGCGATCACGAACGCCGGCGAGGCGATGAGCAAAGCACGGAGCAGCCGGTTCACTCCTCGAACCTAAGCGGGCCAGGCGCGTTCCGCTCGGTCAGCCGCCGCAGCCGGGCGTCGCCGCCTTCAGCGGCGGCATGAGGACCTTCAGGCTGGCGGTGAGGTTGGCCCGCCAGTACGGCCAGTCATGCCGGCCGCCGGTCTCACGGGCGTCGGTAAACGTGACACCAGCGGCGGTCAGTGCCGACGCGAAGCGGTCGTTGAGTTGGCCGACGTACGCCTCGACTGCGTAGCCGCCGGCGTTGGCCGGGTCATCGCCCTGCGAGCCGCCCGGGGCACCGTGGCCCGCGCTGACGTAGAGCGGCTGCCCCTTGAGCTTTCCCGCGAGGTCGTACGGGTTGTGCGCGGCCCACACGGCACGATCCGCGCTCTGATCCCCCCAGATGCCCTTGTTGGGCGTACCGAAGGAAGAGGTCGTGTTCTGACCGGCCCGGTCGTAGAAGGTCCCCGACACCGGAGCCCCAAACAGGGTGTCCGCAAAGCCGGAGTAGCTGGCGGTCGCCTTGAACATCCCGGGGTGGCGGGCGGTGTAGCTCAGGGCGCCGAAGCCGCCCATCGACAACCCGGCGATCGAGCGAGCCTTGGCGCCCTGGGTGCGGAAGGCGTGGTCGACAGCCCTGGGCAGCACCTCGGTGTGGAAGGTCTCGTACTGCCGAGTGCCGTCCTTCCAGTCGGAGTACCAGCCCGCGGTGGTCCCGCCGCCGCCGTCGGGCATCACGAAGATGGCCTGGCAGGCCGCGGTCAGCGCCGCGAGGTTGCCGCGCCCGGGGTTGGTCCACGAGGTCTGGTCATCCCCGACGCCGTGCAGGACGTAGACGACGGGATAGTGGGTTCGGCTCGCGTCGTAGCCAGCGGGCAGGACGACGGTGACCTTGCTGCTGCGCACCGTCACTCCAGCCGGCAGCACGACCTCGCAACTGCGGACCCGGTCGGTGCCCGTGCACGTCATGGCGGCCGGCTTGGCGGCGAAGGCGGCGCCGGCGGGCAGGGCCAGCCCCGCGAGCAGAGCGGCCGCAAGGGTCAGGCGGAACGAGCGGTGCACGGGGTCCTCCGGCGTCGGTGTTGCCGACACGTTTCGACGTCAGTGACCGCGCACCTGCCGGGGGCTCAGCGGTAGCCGCTCGCCTGGAGGTCGTAGAGCTCGGCGTAGAGCCCACCCAAGGCCATCAGCTGACCGTGGTTGCCCTGCTCAACGACCTTGCCCTCGTCGAGCACGACGATCAGGTCCGCACTGCGTACGGTCGAGAAACGGTGGCTGACGAGCACGGTGATGCCCCCCGTGGCTCCGGCCGCTCGACGGGCGGCCGCGCTGTAGCTGCTGAACAACTCGCTCTCGGCCTGCGCGTCCAGGGCAGCGGTCGGCTCATCCATCACCAACAGCAACGGCGTCTCACGCATCAGACCGCGCGCCACCGCAAGCCGCTGCCACTGGCCCCCGGACAGGTCCCGCCCGCCCTGGCCGTAGCTCGTCCCCAGGGGGCTGTCCAAGCCCAGCGGCAGATCCGCAACCACCGTGGTGGCGGCCGCCCGCGTGACAGCGGCCTCGACCATCTCCCGGTCCTCGATCCGGGCAACCTGCCCGATGCCGACCGTCTCCTGCGTGATGATCTCGAACTTGGCGTGATCTTGCAGGACGACGCTGGTGGCGTCGTTCCAGGCCTGCGGCTCGATCTGACGCAGCGGGGTGCCGTCGACCTCGACCCGACCCTCGGACGGGTCGAGGAGTCCGAGCAGCAGCGCGGTCAGCGTCGATTTGCCGGCGCCGTTCTCCCCGACGAGCGCCACCGTGGCGCCAGCCGGCAGGTGCAGGTCGACCTCGGCCAGTGCGGCGCGGTCAGCGCCCGCGTAGGTATGCGTCACCCCGACGAGCCGCATCCCGTCTGTCAGATGAGCCGGGGCTGGGACGAGATCGCCCTCGACCGTCAGCTCAGCGCGATGCTGCGCGAGCCGATCGCGCAGCCACAGGTAGCGCTGGACGGTGCCCATCACGGTGCCCAGCCAGCCGGAGATGCCCGCCAGCCCACCCAGCAGACGGGTGAGGGAGGCCGCGAGCGACATGAACAAGATGACGTCGCCGACGCTCGCGTCTCCCCGCAGGGCTTGTCGCACGATGAGGGTGAGGGCGCCGATGAAAGCCATCCCGAAGAAGAGCTCAGCCAAAGCAACGGGGATCGCCTGCTGGATGCCAACGACGTCGGCGCGATGGTCGGCGCGCCACCGCACGGTCTGCCAGCGCTGGAGCAACATCGGGCCGAGTCCGAAGGTCCGGACCTCGCTGGCCTGCGCCGCCGAGGTGCTGATCCGAAACAGCCCCAGAGCCAACCGGCGGTCCTCGGCGATTTCCTGCTGCAGCGAGATGAAGGCCCGGGTCTGCTTGCCACGGGCGTAGATGAGCGGCAAGCCAAACAGGGGCAGCGTCAGCAGGATGAGCGAAAAGCTGCCCAACAGGACCACGCTGATGACGAGGTTGATGCTGAGGAAGAAAAAGGCCAACGCGGCGTACGTCAGGTTGTGCGGGGCGGACCGCTGCTGGCGCAACTGCTCGAGGCGGTCCTGCACCTCGGGCGCCGAGTGCAGGTGGGCAGGCAAGGCGAGGGTCGTCTCGACTAGCTCTTGGTCGAAGCTGGCGAGGACGGCCTCCTCCACCTTGGGCTGGAAGCTGAGCAGGACGCACAACGCGACCTGAATGCTGGCCAGCAAAAGGGCCACCAGGAAGCTCAGCGTGACCGCACGCGAGGAGTCCTGCGCCACAATCGCGTCGACAACCTCGCGGGTGATCAAGCCCATGAGTAGTCCCACGAGCTGTAACAGGCCGAGGCTGCCGGCCCAGACCAGCGCCCGCCAGCGTCCGACGCGAGCGACCAGGCTCAGGCTGTAGACCAGCGAATTCCATGCCTTACGCATCGTGGGCCGCCAGACTGTCGAGCTCGTCGCCGAAGGGATCGCTGTCGTGGAACAGCGCGGCCTGGAAGGTGAACAGCGAGGCATAGCGACCGCCGTGCGCGAGCAGGCTGGCGTGATCGCCGTCCTCAGAAACCACACCGTCGTCGAGGACGACAATCCGGCTTGCCTGACGCACCGAGCTGAAGCGGTGACTGATCAACACCACCGTGATGTCGCGCAGCGTGGGCATGGCGATCAGTTCGCTGAACAGCGCCGCCTCGGCTCGGACGTCGAGCGCAGAGGTCGGCTCGTCCAGCACCAGGACGCGGGCCCCGCCCGCCACCGCGAACAGCGCCCGGGCCAACCCGATCCGCTGCCACTGCCCGCCGGAAAGGTCAATGCCACGGGCCAGCGTTGGGCTCAGCACCGCGTCCCAGCCACCCTCGATGCGTTCCACGATGCCCGCGGCCCCGGCGTGCTCGGCGGCGGCGATGACGGCGTCGCGGTCTTCGATGAGCTCCGGCGCGCCGAGCCCGACGTTGTCGTAGACCGACAGCGGGTAGTGCACGAAGTCCTGCGAGAGCACGGCAACCCGCCGTTGCCACGCGCTCGGATCGACGTCGGCCAGGTCGATGCCGTCCACGAGCACCCGGCCGGCGGTGGGTGAGCGCAGCCCGGCGAGCACGGTGGCGAGGGTCGTCTTGCCCGCGCCGTTGAGCCCGACCAGCGCGAGGCGCTGTCCGGCCGGGATCACCAGGTCAACACCGCGCAGCACGTCGTGGTCGCTGCCGGCGTGCCGCAGCGTGACCTGCTCGAAGCGGATGTCCTGCGCTGGGACGGCAGCCGGCAGCGACACCGGCGCGACGAGGTCGGTCTCGTCTCGGGCCTGTGCGGCGTGGCGCTCCAACTGCAGGATGGCCTTCATCGACGCAGCGCCGTGCATGGCGTGCAGGTCTTCGCCGGTGATGTTGACGCTCACGATCAGGGTGCAGGCCTGGAAGATGGCCAGGAAGGTCGTGAGGGTCAGCTCGCCGGTGGCCGCCTGCCGGGAGAGGTGCGTGAACAGCAGAGCGCCGAGTCCGCCGGTCGATACCAGCAGCGCGACCCCGAGTCCCAGCACGAACCGGTCCCGCTTTCCCCACAGCTTGCGCATCGCGGCGAGGTAGGTCGCACCGACGCGTCCCCGGACCCAGCCGGACAGGCCGAACACCCGCAACTCGCGCGCGGGACCAGCATCCAGCGCTGTCGTACGCAGATATTCCGCGGGCAGGAAAGAGGCGCGGGCCTTGACGTCCGTGCCCGCCAGCAGAACCAGCGCCCGCAACATTCCGACCAGCAGCAACAGGTAAATCATCAGGCCAGCAAGGCCGTACAGCGCGGAGTAGGCCGCGAGCACGGCGACGCCGCCGAGCCCTGACAGCTTGGGGCCAATGACCCCGAAGAATCCGGAGATCGCCGTGCCGGGCATACCGACGCCCGTGGTGTCGTCGCGGACCAGCGAGATCGCTGCCTGCACCTCGGGGTCGTCGAAGTGCTCGAGGTGGACCGGCGTCTGACACGCGACCATGACGCGACGGGCCAGCTCCCCGTTCATCCGACGACCGAGCCGGCCAGCCAGGGTGCCCTGGATCGTCGGGATGATGCGGCCAGCGCCAAACAGGGCACTGGCGAAGATGAGCAACGCGTAGACGCGGCTCGCCTCCGGCCCGGTTCCGCCGCCGGCGATGGCCGCCGGCAGGGATCCGACGAGGTGCGCTGTGACCAGAGCGAACACCACGGGCTCCACGGCGAGCAGCAAGGCGCAGACCGCCGTCCAACTGGTCAGCCCTGGCGCGGTGGTGAAGCTCGCCTTCAGCGCGAGCCACAAGCCGGCACCGGGGCGTACGGACTTAACGGGTGGCGCAGCCACGACGATCTCCCCCTGAACGATGTGCGCGGATCACGCGCTCGGTCTTGCCGCACGGGCCGCCGGTAGGCAGCGCGCGTCCTCGCGACGGACGGTAGCCGCCCGTGGACCTCATGTCGGCTGACTTTCGCCAGCAGGCCCGGACGCCCACGTGACGTCGCGCGACGTCAGTCCGCCGCAGCGGGGCATGCCGTCGCGTCCGGTCAGGGAGACTTCTCCCGTCATCGGGATGTCCTCTGCCAGAGCCGTCAGCAACAGGGGCTCGGTCAGATCGAGCGGCACCTTGAGCCGACGGAACCTCCCCCGCATCCCGGCCGCGTCGACGCCGGACCAGACGAGGTAGACGAAGCGTGCGCCGGGTCGGCCCTGCACATGAGGGCCGCGCAGATCCGGCCCGTCCTTCGGCAGGAGTTCGAGCGTCCAACTCACCCGGTCTCCCTCGGCCGGGAACCACTGCTCTGCCTCGCGACCCCGTTGCACTCCGACGTGGACGTGGGTGTGGGTGCTGCAGGTTCGGCCGGGCAGGTCGGTGCCGACGACGGTGAGCAGCATTAGCGCGTGGGGTCGTCGACGACGACGACAGTCAGGGCGCCCGGGCCGTCCGAGCGACCAAGGTCCGCCGAGGCCAGCGCCTCATCGATGAGGACCACATCGGCGTCGCGCCCGCCGAGTTCGACGAGAGCTTCGCGGGCGTCCTGGAGTTCCTGCCGACGGGCGTCGAGATCCGGCTGGTCGCCGCGGGCGCGCGCGATGCCCGCCTCCACCAGCCGCAGGTCGCGCTCGCGACCGCCCTGGGCCAACAACGCAGCGCGGGCGTCCTCGAGCGAAGCGACGTAGGCCTCTGGGGCGCGATCGGCGTTGACATAGGTGCCTCGCTCGTCGAGCAGTCGCTCGCCGCCGAAGCGCTGGTGCGCGGCCTGCTTGGTGATGCGCAGGGCCGTCCCGACGTCAGCCCAGGAGTGCCCCTCCTCGTCGCGGGCGACGTCGGCCAGCGCCTGCAGGACACCGTGCAGGTACTGCTGCAGAGCGGCCGCGTTGAGCAACCGATCCAGCGCCGGCAACTCCTCATCGGCACAGCGCTCCATCAGCCGACGCACGTCGGGATCCAGCGAGAAGGGGGCCACGTCGTCAACCTAGACTTGACGAACCACGCCGTCAAGAGATCCTTGACGGCTGAGTGAAGATCCGGCAGGCGGGTACGGGGCGCACGACCCAGGAGGATCGTGATGGCCAAGAAGCACGTACGCCATGAGCGGCGCGGCGAGGTCCGGCTACCAGCCGTGCTCGCCGTGCTCGCCGCTGTCGGGCTGCAGGTGCTGCTCCCCAACCGGCTGCTCCTCGGTCCCCGCGCTGCGCTGCCCGCGCTGGAGTTACTCCTGCTGCTCCCCCTCATCGTCGTCAACCCGGTCCGGATGACACGGCAGACGCGGTGGTCACGGCCGGTCGCGATCGTCCTGGCCGCGTTCATCATCCTGACCAACCTCATCGTCTTGAGCTTGCTCGTCCGTGCGCTGCTGGACGGCACCGTCAAAGACGCGGTGCCACTGTTGCTGGCAGCCCTGCAGGTATGGACGACCAACGTGATCGCGTACGGATTGCTGTTCTGGGAGTTGGATCGCGGCGGCCCGGTGTCGCGGACCCAGCGCAAGCGCAGCGAACTCCCCATCGCCGACTTCAGATTCCCGCAGGACGAGGATCACGACGCGATCGACGAAGTGGCGCGCGGCAGCAGCGCCAAACACGACTGGGTCCCGACGCTCGTGGACTACCTGTACGTGTCGGTCACCAATTCCTCGGCGTTCAGCCCCACGGACACGATGCCGCTCTCACCGCGGGTGAAGGTGCTCATGGCGCTCGAGTCGACCTCGGCGCTGGTGCTGTCGCGGCTGGTCGTGTCCCGCGCCGTAGCCGCGTTGCAGTAGGCGCTGACGGGTCAGGCGACGACCTCCGTTGCCGGGCTGCGGTGCTCGCCAGCGAGGGCAGCGCGGACGCCAGCCCCTAGGTCGGCGAGGCGGGCTCGCTCGGTGCCGTCGAAATCCTGAGAGTCGACCGTGCGCTCCAGTCGCTCCAACTGCTCACGTACGGCCTGGCGATGCGGCGGCAACGCGCTGACCCAGGCAACCTCGGCCAGCAGGGCGTAGATGCGCGCAAGGAGATCCGGGTCTGCGGCTCCATACCTGCGAGGTGCAGACACGGCTAGGTCGAGCAGGGCGGCTAAGTCCGGATTAGCCCGATGGACCCGTACGACGCCGTCTTGGTCCTCGCACGGAACCGGTCCCAGCGACCGTCCGGCCAGGACGCACAGCAGTGCAGCGCTATGCGCCAGGGCGTGCACCGCCGTACGCGGGTCGTTGATGCCGGGCGACAGCGCCTTACTCGCCACATCGGTGATCTGCTTCAGACCGAAGGTCAGGTCTTGCGCGGACGTCGGCTCATGTGTGGTCCGCAGAAAGTCGTCAAGCTTCTCCGTCAGTTTCTCTAAGGCCTCGACGTGCAGGCCGCCCGTCTCTGGGTGCCAGATCCAGCCCACCGGGGTGCCCTCGACGATCGAGCTCCCCGGCGGCCGCTCCAGCAAAAAAACACCGCCGGTATCCCGGACGCGGCTGACCAGGCCCTGGACGTCGACGGAGGTGAGAAACCCAGACGAGGTAGCGAGCATCGGCACCGCACTGCTCGGCGGGACCGGCAAGCTGTACGCCTGCGCACCGACCTCGCGTGCGTCCGTGACCCGCAGTATCGTCGCCCGAGCTTCCATGTGTACGCGGCGGAGCAGCGTCTCAACACGGATCTCCCCTGCGAGGTGTGCCAGGAACGCCACCAACCCGACCACGCTGGCGAGCGCGAGAAGCAGTCCCACCGTGACGGAGATTTGCGGGACGAAGCCAGGCGCGTCAACCGTCGCGGTGCGTACGGTCCGCAGAACCGTCAGGGAATAGACGAAGGTCGAGACGAACAACATCAACGTGACGTGCACGAAGCGGTCCGAACTGAACGTCCGCAGCAACCGCGGTGAGAACTGACTGCTGGCCAACTGCAGCGTCACCACGGTGAGCGAGAAGGTCAGCGACGTCAACGTCACGAGAGAACCGGAGACCGCTCCGAGGACCGCCCGGGCGGCGTCTGGTCCGCCGGTGAACAGATACCGCGTCAGCGTCGAGGCAAGTTCTTCGTCGACGCGCGCATCCAGCGATGGCAGCACGATGCCCAGAACCGTCGCCACGATGACCCCGAGCACGGGCAAGGGCCAGATTTGGCTTCGGAAGGTGTCGTTGACCACAGCCCACCGCTGCGCGATAGGTCCAGCAGCCATGCTGCGCTCCTGTCATCAAGGGGCTACCTGCCCGGGTGCCAGCCTGCATTGCCACGGGTGGTGACGCTCACGACTCCGCAAACATCCTGAGTGCCTCCGGTTCCCGGACCTCAACGCCGTTGCGCAGGACGGCGATCCACCCGCGGTCCTGGAGTCGCTGCAGCGCCCGGTTCAGCGACTGCCGCGTGACGCCGAGTTGGGCCGCAACCTCGGCCTGCGGCATGCGCGTCACGCCCGAATCCACACCGTCCGCGACGAGGAACTTCGCCAGCCGCCGGGGCAGGTCCAAAAAGACGAGGTCAGCGGTCGAGATAGTCAGCTGCCGCAGCCGGGCGGCCAGCTCTTGGGCCACGGCGAGGCTGACCTCCGGTGCGCGGGCGAACAGCGCCAACAACGCGTCGCCGGGGACGCACCAGGCCTCGACATCATCGATAGCGACAGCGCTGGCGGAGCGGTCCGAACCATCGATGACGCTCAGCTCGCCAAGTTGATCGCCGGGTCCAAGGACCGAGATGACGAGCTCGTCACCCCGGCTCGAAGAGACCAACACCTTGATCCGGCCGCTGACGAGCACATAAAGGTGCTCGCTGCGCTCGCCCTCGGTGAAGAGCACCTGCCCCTTAGCAAGCCGCTTCGGGAAGGACACGTCCGCGAGCGCGGCGACGTCGGCCTCGGTCGCCTTCGCCAGGAAGGGGAGGCCGCGCAGCGCTTGGGTGACATCGGGCACGCGCGCACCGTATCCGCACGTGGCCCCGGGTGGTTCACTGCGCATTCATCGAACGGAGCTGCGCCATGACGGCAGATGATCTGCTCACCGAGCTTGCCTCGGTCGCGGCTGCCCTCGGGCCAGCGCTGGAACCCCCGGACACCGTGCGACTG
>JBKJLP010000306.1:0-4902 GCA_046596735.1 Mycobacteriales bacterium
CTCCTGGGCCACGTAGGACGTCTTGTCGCGGGTCGTCTCGTCGGTCGTCAGCGCGCGCCCGTCGAGCTCCCACTTCTTGCGCCCACCGTCGAGCAGCTTGACGTCGGCGTGGCCGTACAAGGTGAAATACCAGTAGGCGTAGGCCGCGAACCAGTTGTTGTTGCCGCCGTAGAGCACGACGGTGTCGTCGTTGCTGATCCCCTTCAGGCTCAGCAGCTCCTCGAACTGCTCCTTGCTGACGAAGTCGCGACGGACCTGGTCCTGCAGCTCGGTCTTCCAGTCCAGGCGTACGGCACCCGCGATGTGGCCGGTGTCGTAGGCGGACACGTCCTCGTCGACCTCGACGAAAACGACCTTCGGGTCGGACAGATGAGCCTCGGCCCAATCGACATCAACGAGTGAATCTGTGCGGCTCATGCGGTGGCTCCTTCAGTGGTTTGGGGGGTAGTCGCGCGCTTGCCGAGCAGGTAGACCTCGCAGCCCAGGCAGAAGCCGAAGGCAGCATTGAGGAAGGCCGCCGCGAGGGCTGCCCCGGTGGCGACGACGCCGAGGGTGGTCAGGCCGGTCAGGAACCCGAGGGTGCCCACCACGGCGAAGCCCAGCCCGACGGTCTGCGCAAACAGCGTCGGGGCTTGCGGCTCGGTCTCGGTCGTCGGGCCGATCCGCGGCTTGACGACCTTCTTGAAGAGCAGGCCGTACGGCGACGTGCCGCGCGTGCCCAGGGCGAAAACAACCGCCTGGGCGAGCAACAGCAGACCGCTGCCGGTGAGGAGGACGACGGCCAGGACAGCCGTGGTGATCCAGGCCCCAAAGCGCGGCCCTCGTACATCGATCAGCACGTCAGAAGACGTGGGCGTACGGGAAATCGTGGTGCTGCTCATGGTGGAGTCCCTCTGACGGACGGGTGAAACGGGGTCAGGTCAGAGGGCCGGACACAGGCAGCCGGCGATGCGGCAGAAGTCCACCGCGCGTCGCTTCACCAGCACCAACATGGTCATCAGACTACGGCCTGTTCGAGTGCGGCGAGCACATCTTGCTTTTTGGGCTGTCCGGCAGCGCGCTGGGTGACCACTCCGCGGTGGTCCAGGACGAGGGTCGTCGGCGTCTTGAGGATGTGCAGTTCGCGGACGATGTCGAGGTGGCTCTCAGCGTCGACCTCGATGTGGCGTACGCCGGGCACGGCCTCGGCGATGTCTTCCAAGATCCTGCGGGTGGCGCGGCAGGGCGCGCAGAACGCGCTGGAAAACTGCAGCAGGGTGGCCCGCTCCCCAGGCGCCTCGCCGAGGCGCTCGAGGACGCCGAGCAGGGTGGCTTCGCTGGTGATGCTGCGCAGCTTTCCCTGCCGCCAGCGCCAGAGCAGCCCCAGCGGTGTCGCGGCCAGCAGCACGCAGAGCAGGGCGGTCACGGTGGGCTCAACGCCGTGGCCGCGCGATCTCATCCCGCCGCGCCCTCCCCGTACGTCCGCTCGACGGTGGTGAGGGTCAGCGGGTGAGGGTGGTGTTGCGCGCGACGGCGGTGGCTTCAATGCCGCTGGGGACAGCAGTGGCGGACGTCAGCGCCAGGCCGTACGGGAGTTTGCCGACGCGGACCGCGAAGTCGAGGCGCTTGCCCAGCGCCGCGGTCAGGACGGCGTCAGCGGGGCGCGCGCCAACCTCGAAGCGCTGCGCGGTCACGCGGACGTCGCCGCCGGACACCGACAGCGAGGACAGCGCCGACGCCGACAGCGTGCGACCCAACACCGTCACCGAACCGGTGACCCGCAGCAGATCGCCGGCGGCGGACAGTGTCAGTCGCCGGTTGGCAACCCGCCGCTGGAGTTCGGCGTAGGTCAGCACGACGCGGGCGTCGAGACTGCCGACGGGAACGCTGTCGATCGAGCCGGACAGCACGGCGGACAGCGGCAGGCGTACGTCGGTCAGCGTGGCGTCGAACTGCGCCACCCCCTGGTTGTCGGCTACCCCGTCGGCATGGAACTCGATCGAGGAGTAATGCCCGGTCAGTGCCTGGGTGAGGAAGGGGAACCCGTCGATGGACACCGTGGGCTCACCGGACAGCTCACCGCTCGCCGCGACCTGGGAGGCGATCGCCCCTTGCGCCACCGTCACGGCGACCCGGTCCGCCACGACCAGGACGAGAGCGAGCAGGACCAGCGAGATCAGCAACGTTTTCACGACAGGACGAGACGGCCGGCCACGAAGGCGACCGGGGCCAGCGCCGCAAGCGGCAGCACCAGCCCGACCGGCGTCAGCGCCGACACGCGTCGCGCGTCCCGCCGGCCGGCGGTGAGCTCTGCGGCGCCAAGGTCGACGGCGAGGTCAGCAGCAGCGACGGCGGCAGACACGGCGAGCCCCAGCAACGCGCCTCGCGTGCCGGCCAGCGCGGTGCCCGTGCCGGTCGCGAGGACGCCGGCGAACGCGCCACCGCCCATGCCCAGCAGCAGCCCCGGCCAGCCGCGGGTCGCGCCCAGGGCCAGCGCCGGACGGGGCACCACCCGGTCGCCGATCCGGCCGAGCAGCAGCGCTGCGGCGCCGGCGACCAGACACACGCGTACGGCCTCCGGCCCACCCGAATCCATCCGCAGCGCGACGAGCGGAACCACCGACACAGCCAGGACAACGGCGACCAGCTCATCGGCCAGCGACTCGGTGACGCGGGTGCGCCCGCGGCGGACGAGTTGGTGCAGCAGCGAGCCGACCAGCGCCAGCCCCACCACACCGGCCAGGCCGGAGATCCGGCCGTCGGAGGTGAGGACGATCCCGTCGCCGATCAGCGTCGCGACGGACGCGACGATGAAGCCGCCGCCGGACGCCGGCGCGTCGACGAGCGCCAAAAAACCCAGGATCAGCAGGAGTTGCAGAGCCAGCACCCCACCGGCGAGCGGCCACGGTCCGAACTGCGACAGCCCCGCCAGGCCACCACACGCGATCGCGCCGACGGCGCCCAACACGAGCACGTTGGGGCGCGGCGCAGGCATCTGGCTGCGCAGCAGCGGCTGGTCAGCCACGGGGGTGGTCACCCGCCGATGATGCCAGCCCGCGGGTCAGAAGGAGAACGCCGCCTTCGAGGTCGCGCACCGTCCGACAACCACATCGGTGTACTTCTGCGTCCCGCCCTGGCTGCGTACGGCGAAGACGCGGTAGGTCGTGTTGGGCGCCAGGCTCGGGATCCGGAAGGTCCCGTTGGAGGACGAGGTGCCGATGTTGAAGCCCAGGATCGGGTTGGCGCCGTTATTGTCGGTGCCGATCGAGAAGGCGCTGACGCGGTAGACCTGCTTGGCCACTCCGCCGATCCGCGTCGTGCCGCTGATCACGCCGGTGCCGCCGCCCTTGGCGCACTGCAGCGGTAGGCGTACGTGCACGTTGCTCAGCGAGCCCGGCGTGCCGAAGCGGCGCAGCGTCCGGCCGTAGCGGACGTCGTTGGTCACGCCGTACTGCCCCGCGTTGCGCGGGTAGGACTCGATGAACATCTTGGCGGCGTTGGCGGGCAGGGTCGCGACCCAGCGAGTGGTCCACCCGGTCCGGTCGGCGGAACCCTCGGCACCCAGGTTCTGGTTGATCCGCATCGTGATCGCGTAACCACTCAGGCCGCACTGCGTCTTGAGGCAGCCGTTCTTGTCGATCACCCGGCCGGCCGAGTCCTGCAGATCGATGCCCATGAAGACGTCGACGGCACGGCCGTCGGAGCCGAGCACATCACCGGAGACGGTCTTGGTCGCCGCGGCCGCGGGGGCCGCCAGCGACACCAGGCCGGCCAGCAAGGCGAAGGCAGCGAGCAGAGCAGCAGGTCGACGCATGAGCACAGTGTCGTCGCGCGTCAAGCCCGGCTTGAGCCGACGGGTTCAGCCGCCGGCAAAGGGCGGCAGCACGTCGACGAGCGAATCGTCGGCGAGCACGATGGTCGCGTGGTCGCGGCCACCCACCGGGTCACCGTCCACGACGAAGCTGCACCGCTGCAGGACGGTGCTGAACCGGTCACTGTGCCGGGCCCTCACCTGCGCCAACGCGGCGTCCAGGAACGACGCCGTCACCTGGTCGGCAGAGACCCCCGCGGCTTCCTTGGCGGCCGCCCAGTAGCGCAGCTGCGTCATGTGAGGTGCACCTCGTACGTCGGGTCAGCGGTGTTCACATCAGGTATCTTGCCTCTCAGGCAACGGCGCCTGTCCCCTTCCCCGCGATCACCCCGCGAACAACGGAGACCGCGCATGGCCACGCTCCTGCTCCTCACCAACGCGCTGCAACCCTCCGCTGAGGTGCTGCCCGCGCTGGGCCTGCTGACGCACACCGTCCGGGTGGCTCCGCTGGAGATCTCCTCGCTGCTCGACACCGCTCCCGTCGACGCGGTCCTGGTCGACGCGCGGCGCGAGTTGATCGGCGCGCGAGCGCTCACCCGGCTGATCCAGACCACCGGGAGCACGCCGCCGGTCTTCGCGGTCCTCACCGAGGGTGGCCTCGTCGCGCTCAGCCCCGAGTGGTGCGTCGACGACGTCCTGCTCGACACCGCCGGTCCGGCCGAGGTCGATGCCCGGCTGCGGCTCGCGATCGGCAAAGTCGCTGCGCACGTGCCCGCCGCAGAGGTGGGGGTCGTCCGCGCTGGCGAGATCACCATCGACGAGGGCACCTACACCTGCCGGCTCAAGGGCAGGCCGCTCGAGCTGACCTTCAAGGAGTTCGAGCTCGTGAAGTATCTCGCGCAGCACCCGGGCCGGGTCTTCACCCGCGCCCAGCTGCTGCAGGAGGTGTGGGGCTACGACTACTACGGGGGCACCCGCACCGTCGACGTCCACGTCCGGCGGCTGCGGGCCAAGCTCGGCGCCGAGCACGAGCAGCTCATCGGCACCGTGCGCCACGTCGGCTACAAGTTCGTCACGCCGCCGCTGGCCGCGGCGCTCGCCCAGAACGAGGC
>JBKJLP010000359.1:0-2561 GCA_046596735.1 Mycobacteriales bacterium
TGCTCGCTGACTGTGTCCCCTCCAAGACCCTTATCGCCACGAGCGAGGCGATGACGTCGCTGTCGCACGCCGACCGGGTCGGCGTTCACGCAGCCGGCGCGGTCAGCGTTTCGGTCAGTGAAGTACATCGCCGGGTGAAGACGCTGGCACTCGCGCAGTCCGCCGATATCGACGCCAGACTGCAACGCGAGGGGGTCACCGTGCTGAGCGGTCACGCGACGCTGCGCGGAGGTGGCAAGGTCGAGGTTGTCGACGCGTCCGGTGACCAACAGCTCATCAACGCCGACGTCGTGCTCGTCGCTACCGGCGCCCGGCCGCGGGTGCTCCGCGACGCGGAGCCCGACGGTGAGCGGATCCTGGACTGGCGACAGCTCTACGACCTCACGGCATTGCCCGAGCACCTCATCGTTATCGGGTCCGGGGTCACGGGGGCGGAGTTCGCCGATGCCTACCTCGCCATGGGCTCCCAGGTCTCCCTGGTGTCTTCGCGTGAGCGGGTCCTGCCGGGTGAGGACAGCGATGCTGCCGAGCTACTGCAGACGGTCTTCGAGCGGCACGGGATGGACATCGTCCGAGGTAGGGCTGCCTCGGTGGTACGAACCGCTGACGGCGTTCGCGTGACGCTGCAGGACGGCACGACGGTTGAGGGCAGTCACGCGCTGATGACCGTCGGCTCGGTCCCCAACACCGAGGGTCTGGGTCTTGAAGACATCGGCGTGCGGCTCGGCGCGGACGGTTTTGTCCAGGTCGACCGCGTTTCCCGTACGGCGGCGGCCGGGGTCTACGCCGCAGGCGACTGCACCGGAGTGTTGATGCTGGCTTCCGTCGCGGCGATGCAGGGCCGGATCGCGATGTGGCACGCGCTCGGCGAGGCCGTGGCGCCGATGCGCCTGGGCACGGTTGCCGCCAACGTGTTCACCAACCCTGAGGTGGCTTCGGTCGGCGTGACTCAACGGCAGGTCGAGTCCGGCAGCGTGGCCGCCGTGACGGTGAAGCTGCCCCTCGCCACCAACGCGCGGGCCAAGATGCAGGGGCTGACCGACGGGTTCGTCAAACTCTTCTGCCGGCCCGGATCCGGGACCGTGCTGGGCGGGGTGGTCGTCTCGCCGAGTGCGAGTGAGCTGATCTTGTCGCTGTCACTCGCCGTGCAGCACGGCCTGACTGTCGATCAGGTGGCGCACACGTTCGCGATCTACCCGTCGCTGTCCGGCTCGATGACCGAAGCCGCTCGCCAACTCATGCTGCACGACGCCTAGAACCCCGTTTCAAGGCGCCGCGACGGGTCGCTTTGCGGTGAGCGGTTAGTCCTTGATATCGCAGATGGCCGCGCCACTGGTGACCACGTCACCGACCACCACGCTGAGGCCGGTGATGGTCCCGGCCTTGTGGGCAACGAGGGGCTGCTCCATCTTCATCGCTTCCAGGACGACGACCAGGTCACCGGCCTCGACCTGCGCACCATCTTCGACCGCGACCTTGACCAGCGTGCCCTGCATCGGCGAGGTCAGGCTGTCGCCGGACGCAGCCGATCCGGCTCCACCGCCGGCCTTGCGCTTGCGGGCCTTCGGGCCAGCCGCTGACGATGCACCGAGGCCGCCGGGCAGGCTGACTTCCAGCCGGCGGCCCCCCACCTCGACCACGACGGTCTCGCGCGGCAGGGACTCCTCGTCGGCGTCAGCGGCGCCGCCGAAAGGCTCGAGGTCGTTGTCGAACTCTGTCTCGATCCAGCGGTTATGGACAGTGAACGGCTCGCTCGTAAACGCAGTGTCGGCGACGACCCTGCGGTGGAACGGGAGCAGCGTCGCCATGCCTTCCACCTGCATCTCGGCCAGTGCGCGGCGGGAGCGCTCCAGCGCCTCCTGCCGGGTCGAGCCGGTGACAATGAGCTTGGCCAGCAAGGAGTCGAACGCGCCGCCGATGACATCGCCGGAGGCAACTCCACTGTCGACGCGCACTCCGGGCCCGGACGGCGCGACGAAGCTGGTCACGATGCCCGGTGCGGGCAGGAAGCCGCGGCCCGGGTCCTCGCCGTTGATGCGGAACTCGAAGGAGTGCCCGCGGGGCTCCGGGTCGGTGAAGGTCAAGGCCTCGCCGTCGGCGATGCGGAACTGCTCGCGCACGAGGTCGACACCGGTGACCTCTTCGGTGACCGGGTGCTCGACCTGCAGGCGGGTGTTGACCTCGAGGAACGAGATGAGCCCGTCGGCTCCGACGAGAAACTCGCAGGTGCCGGCACCGACGTAGCCGGCCTCGCGAATGATGTCCTTGGACGCTTGGTACAGCTGGGTCGTCTGCGCTTCCGTAAGGAACGGAGCAGGAGCCTCCTCGACGACCTTCTGGTAGCGCCGTTGCAGCGAGCAGTCGCGGGTGCTGACCACCACGACGTTGCCGTGGGTGTCAGCGAGCACCTGGGTCTCGACGTGACGGGGCTTATCCAGGTAGCGCTCGACGAAGCACTCCCCCCGGCCAAACGCCGCAACGGCTTCGCGCACGGCCGACTCGTAGAGCTCGGGGATCTCCTCGATGGTGTGGGCCACCTTGAGGCCACGGCCGCCGCCGCC
>JBKJLP010000421.1:0-2780 GCA_046596735.1 Mycobacteriales bacterium
CCCATCCTCGCGCCCCGCCGTCAGACCCGACAGATCGACGTCGGTGGCGTCAAAGTCGGCGGTGGTGCGCCGATCAGCGTGCAGTCCATGACCACCACCGTCACCGCCGACATCAACGGCACGCTGCAGCAGATCGCCGAGCTCACCGCGACGGGCTGCCAGATCGTGCGCGTCGCTGTCCCGGACCCGGTCGACGCAGAGGCGCTCGCCACGATCGTCCGCAAGTCTCAGCTCCCGGTCATCGCTGACATCCACTTCCAGAGCAAGTACATCTTCGCCGCGCTCGACGCCGGGTGCGCCGCCGTACGCGTCAACCCGGGCAACATTCGCGAGTTCGACGGCAAGGTCGCCGAGGTCGCCAAGGCGGCCAAAGCTGCGGGCACGCCGATCCGGATCGGCGTCAACGCCGGGTCGCTCGACAAGCGGATCATGGCTAAGTACGGCAAGGCGACGCCCGAGGCGCTCGTCGAGTCGGCATTGTGGGAGTGCTCGCTGTTTGAGGAGCACGACTTCACCGACATCAAGATCTCGGTCAAGCACAACGACCCCGTGATCATGGTCGAGGCCTACCGGCAGCTGTCGAGGGCGTGCGACTACCCGCTGCACCTCGGCGTCACCGAGGCCGGACCTGCGTTCCAAGGGACCATCAAATCCGCTGTGGCCTTTGGCGCGCTGCTGGCCGAGGGGATCGGCGACACGATTCGCGTCTCCCTGTCGGCTCCGCCGGTCGAAGAGGTCAAAGTCGGGCTGGCGATCCTCGAGTCCCTCAACCTCAAGCAGCGCGGGCTAGAGATCGTGTCGTGTCCGTCTTGCGGGCGCGCTCAGGTCGATGTCTACACGCTGGCCGAGCAGGTCACGGCCGGGCTGGAAGGGCTGACCATCCCGCTACGGGTCGCGGTCATGGGCTGCGTCGTCAACGGACCCGGCGAGGCCCGCGAGGCCGACCTCGGTGTTGCGTCGGGCAACGGCAAGGGACAGATCTTCGTCAAGGGCGTGGTCATCAAGACCGTGCCGGAGGCGCAGATCGTCGAGACCCTCATCGAAGAGGCCCTACGCATCGCCGGGGAGTACGACGGCCCGTCGGGGGTTCCGGCCGTCGGAATCTCCTAGGCTCGCGCCATGCTCCGGACTGCTGGCGCGCGGGTCCTTGCGGCTCGCGATCTGCCCGACGTCCTCGCGCTGCTCGAGGTCGATCCGGTCACGGATGTCTTCGTGGCGTCCAGGGTGGGGGCTGCAGGGCTGGATCCTTGGCGACTCGGCGCCGAGGTCTGGGGTTACGGCGAACGTGGGCGGCTCGAGTCGGTCTGTTACGCCGGCGCCAACCTGGTCCCGTGCCAGGCCAGCCCGGAGGCGTTACGCGCCTTCACCGACCGCGCTCGCCGACAGGGGCGCCGCTGTTCGTCCATCGTGGGTCCGGCCGGCGACGTCCTGGAGCTGTGGCGGCAACTTGAGCCGCACTGGGGGCAGGCCCGAGAGGTCCGCCACGACCAGCCCTTGCTCGCGATCGACACTGCGCCAGCCGTAGCGGCTGATCCACGTGTACGGCGGGTCCAGCCGAGCCAGCTCGACGACCTGCTGCCTGCGTCGATTGACATGTTTACCGCCGAGGTGGGCGTCTCGCCGCTGCAGGGGGACGGGGGAGTGCTCTACCGCGCCCGGGTGCAGGAGCTGATCGCGCAGAGCCGCGCCTTCGCGGCGTTCGATGGCCGCCGGGTGCTGTTCAAGGCCGAGATCGGCGCGGCCACCGCGTCCGCCTGCCAGATCCAGGGGGTCTGGGTCGACCCGCCACTTCGCGGCGCCGGACTCGGGACAGCCGGGATCGCTGCCGTCGTGACCGCGGCACAGGCGTCGGTCGCACCCGTCGTGAGTCTGTACGTCAACGCGTACAACACCGCCGCGCGCCGGTCGTACGAGAAGGTCGGCTTCCGCCAGATCGGGACGTTCGCCAGCGTGCTGTTCTAGAGGGCTACTGGATGGGGTTGACCATCCAGTTGGATGGTCATAGCGTGTGGCCATGACTTCTTCCGAGAGTGACACCGAGAAGATCACCATCAACCTGGTCCCCGTCGACCTGGGCAAGATCGACCTGCTCGTCGAGCAGGGCCTGTACGCCACGCGCACCGACCTCATCCGTACGGCGATCCGCCGGTTGCTCGAAGCCAACGAGACCGTCCTCGCTGAGGTCATCAGCCGCCGGTTCCTCAACGTCGGAATGGTCTTTTTCAACCAGAAGGACCTGCTCGCGATGCACGCGAAGGGCGAGCGTCTGCGGATCCGCTCCATCGGCCGTCTGTCGCTCAACGCGGACATCAATCCTGACACCGCCGACGCGGTGATCGAGGAGATCATCGTCAAGGGTTCGCTCAAGATGTCCGCCGAAGTGCGGGCCCGACTGGCGGACCGGATTCACGCCTGATCCGAGCGTGTGCTGGACTGACAGCATGACGCTGCAGATCAAGCCCGGCACCACCTGGGACGACGTGTACGCCCGCGCCCGTGCGGCCGCTCCGGAGGCATTCGACGCCGACCGGATCCTCAACCTCATCGGTGGCGAGTGGACCCGCAGCGGCACGCCCGGTGAGCACGTCACTCCCGTCGACGGGTCGGCGATCCAGGGCCCACCGCGGATCGATCACGCCGATGCGGTGCGCGCGGTCGCGCTGGCAGCCGACGAGCACAAGGCGTGGGGCGCCGTCGACCTCGATGAGCGCAAAGCCCGCGTTCTCGCGGCCGTCGAGGCCATGGCCGCCGAGCGGGACACCCTCGCGCTGCTGCTGGTC
>JBKJLP010000462.1:0-11509 GCA_046596735.1 Mycobacteriales bacterium
CGGGCACTCCCCTCGGCTAACGATCGCCCTCGGATAACAGGCCGCGGACAATATCGCTGTGGTTGTTGATGCAGGTCTCCAGCGCCGCCTCTTGCGCCGGGGTCGTCCCACCGATACCGAAGCGCACCGGGAACCGACCCTGCACCGCAGGGTCGGGGTTGCCCCGATCCGGGACGACCGTGATGCCGGGCAGGGATCCGCAGTCCAGCTTGAGTTGGACGCGCGCCTGCTGCCCGACGTTTTGCTTCATGGTCACCACGAGCACCCTCGGATCGCCCGCGAGCAGATAGTTGAAGACCCCCGTCACCAACATCGCCGCGAGCGCCAGCGCGGCGAAGCACACGATGAGGACGGTGTTCGTACGACGGCTGGCCACCCACCCATTGTCACCCGGATTGCCGGCCGCCAGCGGACCGGAGGAGACTACGGACGTGACTGATCTGACGTGGCGCCGACCCGCCCGCGGCCTGTTGACCGTGCGCCGCGTGGAATGCCTGCTTTACCTCGGCCTGCCTTTGCTGGCCAGCGCGGTAGCCATGGGGGTTCTGCGCCAACCCATCGAGGGCTTTGCGGTCTTTGCCGTCGGAGTCGTCCTCACCTGTTTGGCGCTTTCCGCGGTGTCCCGTCGCTGGGCGGCGTGGGGCTACGCCGAGCGCGAGGATGACCTGCTGGTGCGTCGTGGTGTGCTCGTACGACGCCTGTCGGTGGTTCCCTACGGGCGGATGCAGTACGTCGACGTGACGGCCGGTCCGCTCGACCGCAAGCTCGGCCTGGCTCGGGTGACTCTGCACACCGCTGCGGCCGCGAGCGACGCGAGCATTCCTGGCCTGCTGGCGGAGGAGGCAACTCGCCTGCGCGACCGGCTCGCGGCTCTCGGCGAGGCGCGCGCGGCCGGCCTGTGAGCTCTGCCGACAGCGGCTGGGAGCGACTCCACCCGCTGACCCCGCTGTTGCGTGGCGGCAAGTTCCTCTTGATCATGGCCGGCCTGATTGGCCAGCAGGGGTTTCGCCAGGAGGGCGTGCGGCCCCAGTATCTGGGGTTGCTCGCCTTGGCAGCGACAGCAGTCGCTGTCGCTGTGGGCTACGTGTCCTGGCGACGGACCGGCTATCGGCTGACCGAGACCGAGTTGCAGGTGGACAGCGGAGTCCTCACCCGCACCGAGCGCCGGGTGCCCCTTGCCCGGCTACAGGCCGTGGAGGTCGTGCGACCGGTTATCGGCCGCGTCCTCGGCTTGGCCGAGTTGCGCCTCGAGGTGGTCGGCGGCGGCTCCTCCGAGGCGCCGCTGGCCTACCTGACCGAGGCGGACGCCCATGAGTTGCGTTCCCGGATGCTGACCGGATCAGGCACGGTGGCCGCTTCCGGAGCGCACGCTGTCGCCACGCCCGACGTGGGCAACGTGCTCGTGGTCGTCCCGACGCACACGTTGGTTCTCAGCCTGCTGCGCGCGGCGCCCACCGTCGTCCTCGGGCTGCTGCTCATCAGCCTCGTCGTCGTCTCGGCCGTGGACTCTCGCGCGGCTGGTCCCTTGGCCCTTTCCTTCGTCAGCGTTGCCCTTCCGGCGGGCGCTGCGGTCGTCAGACGCTTCCTCGCGGAGTACGGCTTTACGGTGTCCGAGACGGAGGGCGGGCTGCGTCTGACCCGGGGGCTGCTGGACACTCGGGCCTCGAGCATCCCCGACGGCCGGGTGCAGACCGTACGCATCCTCGAACCGCTGCTGTGGCGATCACGAGACTGGGTCCGGGTTGAGGTCGACGTCGCCGGCTACGCCACTGGCCGCGGAGACCAGACGACGAGCACCGCGCTGCTTCCGGTGGCGCCCCGGGCGCTGGGTCTGGCGCTGGCCGCACGCGTGCTGGGTGCCCCACTTCCTGTGGCGCAGGCGCCCGTGCCTCATCGGGCGCGATGGCGTGCGCCGCTGTCCCATCGCCGGCTGCACGCCGGCCTTGACCACCGGCATCTCGTCACGACGTACGGCGTGCTGACGACGACGACCGACATCGTGCCGCTGGCCAAGATCCAGAGTCTGCGGATGACCGCCGGTCCCTGGCAGCGCTGGCTCGGGCTGGCCACTCTCCACGCCGACTCCGCGGGACGAAGACTCAAGGGTGGAGCGGCTCCGCACCGCGACGCCGAGGAAGCTGCGGCGCTCATGGAGGAGCTCGCTGTGCGTACGCGGGCCGCCCGGTTACGGGAGTAGCTGCCTGCCGGTCAAGCGGTGGTCACCGCCACCCGGGCAGCGACCGCCGAAAGCACGTTGCTCAACTCAGCGTCGAACCGCAGATCTGCCTGCGCGTCACCGCGCGTGGCCCCCTGATTGACGATGACGACGCGAATCCCTTGCCGTTTGGCGTGCAGGACGAACCGGTAGCCACTCATCACCTTGAGACTGCTCCCCAGCACCAGCAGGGTCGCCCCGGCGCTCACAGACGTGAAGGCGCGGCCCACCCGATCGCGGGGAACGGTTTCGCCGAAGTAGACAACGTCGGGCTTGAGCAGCCCGTCGCACCGCCCGCAGCCAACGACGACGAACCCGCTGACGTCCTCAAGGTCCACATCGCCATCCGGCTTCAGGGTCGCGTCAGTGCGAACCCATCCCTGGTTGGCAGCGGCCAGCCGCTCGTGCAACGCACCCCGTGACGTCTGCTGCCCACAGCCCAGGCACACGACCTGAGACAGCGAACCGTGCAATTCGTTGACGTCGTGCGCGCCGCCAGCCTGGTGCAACCCGTCGACGTTCTGCGTGATCACGCTGGTGACCAGGCCCGCCTGCTGGAGCCGCGCCACGGCAACGTGCCCCGCATTGGGTCGGGCCTGCTCGATGAAACGCCAACCCAGGTGTGACCTGGCCCAGTAGCGCTGTCTGGCCTCGGCCGAGCCGGTGAAGACCTGGAGGGTCATCGGCGTAGCGCCGCGGGCCACCCCGGTCGGCCCCCGGTAGTCCGGAATCCCTGAGCCGGTGGACAGTCCGGCCCCGCTGAGTACGACGACGTCCCCTGCCGCCACCACCTCGGCGAGGGCAGGGACGTCGTCGGCTACCACGGAACGGCCGCGTAATCCTTGAGGAAAACCCCATACACGTCCTCGCCAGCCTCGCCGCGCACGACCGGGTCGTAGACCCGAGCTGCACCGTCGACCAGGTCCAGCGGCGCATGGAAGCCCTCGTCAGCCAGTCGCGCCTTCGTCGGGTGCGGCCGCTCGTCGGTGATCCAGCCGGTGTCGACGCTGGTCATCAGGATGCCGTCGCTCTCGAGCATCTCCTTGGCGGAGGTGCGGGTGAGCATATTGAGCGCGGCTTTGGCCATGTTGGTGTGCGGGTGACCGGCGCCCTTGTAGCGGCGACCGCCGAACTGCCCCTCCATGGCTGACACATTGACGACGTACGTGCGACGGGCCGCCGACGCGGCCATCGACGCACGCAGCCGGCTCACCAGCACGAACGGCGCCGTCACGTTGCAGAGCTGGACCTCAAGCAGCTCGAGCGGGTCCACCTCCTCGACCCGACGGGTCCAGCTGTTGACCTCGTCCAGGTCGGGCACCAGCCCGCCGGCGTCGATGGCGGTGCCTGCCTGCACCCGCTCCAGCGACGCCGAACCGGTCGTCAGCGCCAGAGCCGTGAGGTTGTGCGCGTCAAAGGAGTGTTTGTCCGACGGGGCACCAGCCAAGGCAATCGGCCCGTGTCCGAGATCGACCAGGTCCGGTAGCGGTCCGGCCGGCAAAGCGGCCGACTCGGCCGAGATCAGCTGGGCGTAGGACCCCGGGGTGCGGCGGACGGTCTGCGCGGCGTTGTTGATGAGGATGTCGAGCGGTCCTTGCGCGGCGACCTGATCGGCCAGGGCGACCACCTGAGCCGGGTCGCGCAGGTCGATGCCCACGATCCGCAACCGACCGATCCACTCCGCACTATCCGGCATCGCGGTGAAGCGCCGCACCGCGTCCGTGGGGAAGCGGGTCGTGATGGTGGTGTGCGCGCCATCACGCAGCAGGCGCAGGGCGATGTACATCCCGATCTTGGCCCGGCCTCCGGTGAGCAGCGCTCGGCGACCGCTCAGGTCGGTGCGGGCCTCCCGCCGAGCCCAGTTGCGTACGGCACACTCGGGACACAACTGGTGATAAAAGGCATGGACGACGGTGTAGCGCTCCTTGCAGATGTAGCAGGCGCGTGGTCGGTGCAGCACCCCAGCAGTGGGCGTCTCCGTACTCGTCGTGAGCGGAAGGCCGCGGGTCTCGTCGTCGATCCGGTCCGGTGCCGCGGTGGCGGTCGCTGCCGTCACCGCGTTGTCGGCGGCCATGACCGCGAGGCGCCGGTCCCGCCGGCGCCCCATCTTCACGGCCTTGAACAGCCCCGCCGTGGCTCGCCGGAGCGCGACGGCGTCGGCATGCTCACCGGGCAGTTTCTCGGCCTCATGAAGCACAGCGAGGGCGTCGGCCAGCCGGGTCGGATCGATTCCCTGCTCAGCTGCGCCCACTCCGACAAGTCTAGGTCGAACCCTTCGCGCGGTTCGTTCGTTGCACCGGGTGGAGCAGACCTACCGAGGAGTCCTGTGATCAAGCGTCTTGCCGTTCTGGCGGCACTCGCCTCGGGCCTCGTCCTGGCCGCCCCGGCCGGCGCCATCATCAACGGCAGCGCCGCGCCGGAGGGGTCCTTCGCCTTCATGGCCTCCCTCCAGGACGGAAGCGGCTTCGCCTTCTGCGGCGGCAGTGTCATCGCCGATCGTTGGGTTCTCACCGCGGCGCACTGCGTGGAGGACGGCAGCGCCAGCGACCTGTACGTCGTGACCGGCCGTACCAACCTGTCCGACACCAGCAAAGGTCAGCGGATCAAGGTCGACCAGGTGCGGGTCAATCCGGCCTACAACGCCAACACGTCCTCTCACGACACGGCGCTCCTGCATCTCGCGGTGCGCACGAGGTCACCCGCCATCCGTCTGGCGACGCTGGCAGAGGACGCGCTGGAAAGGCCGGGCACTCCCGTCACCGTCACTGGCTGGGGCGACCAGACCCCGACCCTCGGGCTCAACTCGACGGACCGCCTACGCAGCGTCGACCTCAACGTGGTCTCCGACGCGGACTGTGCCAAGGCCAACAACGGCATGGACAAGGCCACCGGCGTATGCGCCGAAGCGTTGCTCAAGGACTCGTGCAACGGCGACTCCGGCGGGCCGATGTTCGGCGTGCTTGCCGGCAAGACCATCCAGATCGGCGTGGTGAGTTACGGCGTCAGTTGCGCCATCCCGACCTTCCCGGGCGTCTACAGCGAGGTCAACAACCCGCAGATTCGCAGCTGGATCAAGCAGCTCGCCAAGGTCTAACGGTTTACTGCGTCGCACGGGGCAGCATCCGGTCGCTGATGATCCGACGCTGGATCTCGCTCGTCCCCTCGAAAATCGTGGTCAACCGAGCATCCCGCCAATAACGCTCGACCCGACGCTCGGTGGTATAGCCGTTGCCGCCGTGTAACTGCATCGCCTGGCCCGTGACACGGACGGCCATCTCGGTCGTTTGCAACTTGACCATGGCGGCTTCCCGCTCACACGGGATGCCTTCGTCGATCAGATGTGCCACCTGCTGCCACAGGGCGCGTCCCTGCGTCACCTCGGCAGCCATGTCAGCCAGCGCGAACCGCAACGCTTGGAAGTCGCCGATGGGGTGACCGAACTGCTCGCGCTCCTGCAGATAGGCGGTGCAGTCCTCGACAGCGGCACGGGCCAACCCCACGGCGCGGGCGGCGGTATGCACCCGGGCAATGTTCAAGCCTCGCTGGACTGCAGCGAAGCCGGTCTCGTCACTGTTGTCCTCGTCGGCGTACAGACCGGTGAGTCGATCGCGGTCGGGCACGCGTACGCCGTGGAGCTCGAGATCCCAGGTCAGGAAGCCGTGGTAGCCGATCTTGTCGATCGCGGTGCCCGTGATGCCGGGCGGGAAGACGCCGCGTTCCTTGACGACCAGGAACGGCACAAGCCCGGCGGAGCGAGACTCTCCCGGCCCAGGGTCGCTGACCCGACACAACACCTCGAGGAAGTCGGCTGCGAGCGCGTTGCCCGCCCAGCGCTTGTGGCCGGTGATCACCCAGTCGTCGCCGTCCCGAACAGCCCGCGTCTGCACCGCAGCGAGGTCAGAGCCGGCCTGCGGCTCCGAGAGGGCAATCGAGCCGATCCACTCTCCCGCAGCGCTGCGGCGGAGGAGGTCCCCGCGGCGGTCGTCATCGAGCACCTGCGTTCCGAGCCCCTGACCCCGCGCCAGAATGCTGGCGACGCTCATCCACGCCCTCGCCAGTTCCTCGCTGACCAGGCAGTACTCAAAGACGCCCAGCCCAAGCCCGCCGTCGTCGGACGGCACGGTGATCCCGAACCACCCGAGAGCGGCCAGATGATCAATCAGCGAGCGGGGCATCTCGGCCTTGTGCGGGTCAAGCTCGTCGGCGAGCGGAAGGACCACGTCGCGGGCAAACTCGCGGGCCTTCTGTTGGAGCGCCACGCGGCCGGGAGTGCTCCACGGGGAGAGCAGGTCGGGAGGTTCGGGGGCCATCACCGCAGCAGTCTGACAGCCCCCGACCGGAGCGGCACAATGGCCAGATGGCCTCCGTCCTACTCTCCCGCCGTGACCTCGACTTCCTGCTGTACGAGTGGCTCGACGTGGAGCGACTGACCAGCCGCAAGCGCTACACCGAACACTCGCGCGAGACGTTCGACGCTGTGCTGGACCTGTCCGAACAGGTCGCGACCAAGCACTTCGCGACGCACAACAAGAAGGCCGATCAGAACGAGCCGCGGTTCGAGGACGGCCGCGTCGTGCTGATCCCTGAGGTCAAGGCGGCCCTCGAGGTCTTCGCACAGACCGGCTTGATCGCGAGCGCGATGGACCATGAGGTCGGCGGCATGCAACTCCCCGTCGTGCTCTCCAACGCCTGCTTCGCTTGGTTCCAGGCAGCCAACGTCGGCACGTCTTCCTACCCATTTCTGACGATTGGGGCGGCCAACCTGTTGCAGGCCCATGGCACCCCCGAACAGATCGACACCTACGTACGTCCGATGCTCGAGGGACGTTGGTTCGGGACCATGTGTCTGTCCGAGCCCCAGGCAGGTTCCTCGCTCTCCGACGTCGTGAGCCGGGCCGAACTGCAGAACGACGGGAGTTACCGGCTGTTCGGCAACAAGATGTGGATCTCCGCAGGGGAGCACGAACTCAGCGACAACATCGTCCATCTCGTGCTGGCCAAAATTCCGGGCGGGCCCGCCGGCGTAAAGGGCATTTCGCTTTTTGTTGTACCCAAGGTGGTCGTGGAGACGGGAGAGCGCAACGACGTCGTCCTCGCGGGGCTCAACCACAAGATGGGCTACCGCGGGACCACTAACACCCTGCTCAACTTCGGTGAGGGCGTGCACACCCCAGGAGGCCAGCCCGGAGCCGTCGGCTTCCTCGTGGGTGAGCCCCACCGAGGCCTTACCTACATGTTCCACATGATGAACGAGGCTCGCATCGGGGTCGGCTCGGGCGCCACAGCCCTGGGCTACACCGGCTACCTCAAGTCGTTGCAGTACGCCAAAGAGCGGCCGCAGGGCCGCCCGATCGCGGCCAAGGATCCAAGTGCGCCACAGGTCGCGATCATCGAGCACGCCGACGTGCGGCGCATGCTGCTGGCCCAAAAGTCCTACGTCGAGGGCGCACTCGCACTCAACCTCTACTGCGGTCAGCTCGTCGACGAGCAACACACCGCTGCGGAGCAGCCCGACCGCGACCGGGCGCTACTGCTGCTCGACGTGCTGACCCCGATCGCCAAAAGCTGGCCGTCACAGTGGTGCCTAGAGGCCAACAGCCTGGCCATCCAAATCCTCGGCGGCTACGGCTACACCCGCGATTACGACGTGGAGCAGCACTACCGCGACAACCGGCTCAACCCCATCCATGAGGGGACGCACGGCATCCAGGGGCTGGATCTGCTCGGCCGCAAGGTCGTCATGCACGGTGGTGCCGGGCTCGCCCTCCTGGTCGACACGATCGCCGCCACGGTGACCCGGGCCGGTAATCGCCCCGAGGCCAAGGCACTGCAGGCTGCAGTTGACCGTGCCGTAGAGGTCACCGGGACGCTATGGGCCACCGGCGAAGCTGAGGTCGCGCTGGCCAACGCGTCGATCTACCTGGAGGCGATCGGCCACATCGTGATCGCCTGGATCTGGTTGGAGCAGTTGCTGGCGGCCACCGGGCCCGGTGACTTCTACGCTGGCAAACACGCTGCGGCGCAGTACTTCTTCCGGTACGAGCTCCCCAAGACTGGCCCCATGCTGGATCTGTTAGCCAGCCTGGACCGCACCACACTGGACGTGCCGCAGGCCGCCTTCTGAGCTCGGATCCGGTGCGCCTAAGGTCGCTGTCATGGTGCGTGCAGCAGTCCTGACCGAAACCGGAGCGGCCCTGCGGGTCGTCGACATCGACCTGCCCGACCCTGGGCCCGGCCAGGTCCGGGTGCGGATCGCGGCGACGGGGGTCTGCCACAGCGACCTGTCCCTCGCCCGCGGCACACTGCGCCAGCCCACCCCCGCGGTGCTTGGCCACGAAGCCGCCGGCACCGTCGTCAGCGTCGGTGCGGGTGTCACCAACGCTGCGCCCGGCGACCGCGTCGTCCTGTGCTGGGCGCCACCGTGCGGGGCGTGCTGGTTCTGCGCGGAGGGCGAACCTTGGCTGTGCGAGCGCTCCTCCGACGCCGCTGCCGCGCCTTACGCCTCCTTCGAGGGTCAGGACCTCTACCCGGGCCTGTCCACCGCCGGGTTCGCCCAGGAGACCGTCGTGTCCGCGCGGGCCGTTCTCCCGGTGCCGGACGGGGTCCCGCTCGAGCACGCCGCGCTCGTCGGCTGCGCGGTGATGACCGGCGTCGGGGCGGTGCTCAACACGGCAAGGGTCCGCGCTGGCCAGAGCGTTCTGGTCGTCGGGCTTGGCGGCGTTGGGCTGTCGGTCGTGCAGGGCGCACGGCTGGCCGAGGCTGGCCAGGTCATCGTGGTCGACCGCTCCCCCGACAAGCTCGAGTTGGCCAAGAGCATGGGAGCGACTGACGTGATCGAGGCCGGCGGCGAACTTGCTAAGGACGTCCGTGGACTGACCGGCAAGCGCGGCGTAGACCATGCGTTTGACTGCGTCGGCCTGGCCGCCACGATTCGCGACGCGTGGTCGTCGACTCGGCGTGGTGGCATGACGACGGTGGTGGGCATCGGCGGCAGCGAGCAGCGAGTGACCTTCACGGCCCTCGAGTTGTTCTACTTCGCACGAACCCTCACCGGCTGCGTCTACGGCTCGACCGACCCGATGACTGACATCCCCAAGATCCTGGGATACGCCGCAGCGGGCCGCCTCGACCTGGCTGGCTTGATCAGCAGCACCATCGGCCTCGACGGCATCGACGGCGCCTTCGCGGACATGGAGAAGGGCGTCGGCGCTCGCGCCATCGTCGTCCCCGGCTAAAGCACTGGACTGCGCTGATAGCACTGGTGCATGAGCACTCTGTCGATCCGGGCAGTCGACGACCTGGCATCGCTGCAGCACCACCACGATGTACGCGCCGCGGCTTTCGATGTCGATTTCACCCACCTACCGGCTGACCCGGTCGAAGAACTGATCCCTGACATCGATGGGACGGCTCCCGACACGGACGAAAAGCACCTGCTGCGCGTCGGTGTTGAGGACGGCGAAGCGGTGACTGCGGCGACGCTGTCCCTCACCACGGGCGACAACCTCCAGACGGCGAGTCTGGACTTCTCCGTGCACCCCAAGCATCGGGGTCGTGGGCATGCCCGCAGGTTTCTTGACCTGCTGCTGGCCGAGTTGACCGAGCTTGGCCGACCTCGGGTGCTGTTCGAGGCGCCCTCCCCCTGGCCCTCCGGGACCGGACCCCGCGACTCCGTGCTGCGAGCGCTCGGCGCCAAGCCAGCGCTGCGCGAGTTGCGTCGCACGGTTGATCTGCGGCAGCACACAGCCGCGCTCGTCGAGCCGCCCGAGGGGTATCGCGTGGTCCAGTGGTCCGGCCGGGCACCGGACGACCTGGTGGATGACCTGGCCTACCTGTGCATGCGGATGTCGACGGACGCCCCGATGGAGGACATGACCTGGGAACCCGAGGTATGGGACGCCGCACGCTATCGACGTAGCGAGGAGTCCACGGCGCTTCGTCGGCGATGCCGCATCGGCACGGCCGTCGTCCACGAGGCGTCAGGCCGGGCGGTCGGCTATACCGAGATCGGCGTCAGTGAGCTGGCACCCGAGGTCGGCTACCAGTGGGGGACGTTGGTCGTTCCGGAGCATCGCGGCCACGGCCTGGGCATGGTGGTCAAGGCCTACAACCACCAGCAGACCGCGCAGCTTTCCCCACAGACCCGATGGATCAACACCTGGAATGCATCGGAGACCAACCCCTGGATGGTTTCGGTCAACGAGCGGCTCGGATTCGAACCCCGCGAACTCTGGACGGCCTGGCAGCTCGACAGGTAGACGCGATCAGGCGCTGAGGTCAGAGTGCTCCTCGGTGGCTAGCCGTGGACCGGGCAGAGATCCGAGGCGCCGGTCACCCTTGATCCGGTACATGGAGGCGTCTGCCTGCCGAAGCAGCCGGTCCACCCCTTGCGAGGCGGGTCCGACCGCCACGCCGATGCTGGCGCCTATAACGACTCTCCCACCGCGGACCTCGCACGGTTGTGACACGGCGGACTGCACGCGTCGCAGAACCTCCGCGACCCGAATCCCCTCGCCTCGCTCGGCGCTGACAACGACGAACTCGTCACCGCCGATGCGGAAGACCCGCTCACCCGGACCCAGACCGTGGAGAAGACGTTGAGCCAGTTCGCTCAGCAACCGGTCGCCAGCGTCATGCCCATAAACGTCGTTGACCTGTTTGAAACCGTCGATGTCCAAGAACAACACGGCCACCTCGCCAGACGACACATCCGCGAGCAGGTCGTCGGCGTGTTGCTGGAATGCCGCGCGGTTCGGGATGCCGGTCAGGGGGTCGGACAAAGCCCGCTCCCGCCAATGCTTCTCCGCCTCTACCCGGACGGCGTCGTCGAACATCGCCGGGGTATTGAGTAGGGCCTTGTACGTCCGACGCAGGCCGAGATAGGTGATCGCCACGACCGCGCCAAACACATCGATCACGATGCTGTGCCACGCGCCGAAGACGTCGCGCACGGCCAGCGTCTCGGCCGGAGTGCCGCCATAGACGAGGTGCAGGGCGTGATGGGCGTGATGCATCGCGCAGCTGATGAAAATGGTGGCCGTCGCCAGAGCCAACGGATTCGACCTGACCTGTCGGGTACGGACAAGGCCTTGCGCGATGAAGGCTGCAATCAGGACGTAGCACATCGCGATAATCCCGTTCAGCACGACGACGGCTAGCCAACCCATAGTGACGAGCCTCACCCGTCAGTAAGAAAATCACCATGGCCCAATGTGACCAATCGACCACCGCGTGCGATCAGTCGAGCGCCAGCTCGGGGTCGACCTGACGGGCGAACTGGGTGCGGTACAGCTC
>JBKJLP010000050.1:0-3695 GCA_046596735.1 Mycobacteriales bacterium
CGGCATCGCTGAGGTCTGCGCGCGGGCCGGCTGCGACGTGATCGTGAGCGAGGTGACCCCCGAGGCCGCCACAGCAGCCCGCACCCGCGTCGAGAGCTCCCTGCTGCGAGCGGTTCGGGCCGGCCGGCTGGAGGCGGCGGAATCCGACGAGGTGCTCGGTCGCATCAGGTTCGTGACCGAGCTGACCGCACACAGCGACCGCGACCTGGTCATCGAGGCGGCCCCAGAGATCGAGACGCTCAAGCTCGACCTCTTTCGCCAGCTCGACGCGATCGCCGGGCCCCAGACCGTGTTGGCGTCCAACACCTCCTCGATCCCGCTGGTGAAGATGGCCGCGGTGACGAAGCGGCCGCACCAGGTCGTGGGCGTGCACTTCTTCAACCCGGTCCCGGTGCTCCCGCTCATCGAGATCGTCGAATCGCTGCTCACCGACCAACCGACCCTGCAGGCCGTCACCGACTTCGCCGAGCAGCGGCTGCACAAGCAGACGATCCGCTCCAAGGACCGCGCCGGGTTCGTCGTCAACGCACTGCTCATCCCCTACCTGCTGTCCGCGATCCGGATGCTCGAGTCCGGCTTCGCCTCAGCCGCGGACATCGACCAGGGGATGGTCAAGGGTTGCGCGCACCCGATGGGTCCACTCGCGCTCGCCGACCTGATCGGGCTCGACACCACCGCAGCGGTCGCCGAGTCCATGTATGCCGAGTTCAAGGAGCCGCTGTTCGCGCCGCCGCCGCTCCTGCTCCGGATGAATGAGGCCGGCCTGCTCGGGCGCAAGACCGGCCAAGGCTTCTTCAGCTACTCCTGAGCCGGTCGCCCAGCCCCGGGGAGTCGCAGATCACGCCTGTTCGAGGGGCGCGCGGCCCTGGGCAGGAGGATCATCGCAGCCATGAGAGACAGCGTTGTTCCTCAAGAAGTCGTCGACCTGCTCGGTGCCGCGCTGGTCGCCGAACTCACGGTGGTGGCCCCCTCCGGTCGGCCGGTCAGCTACCCCCTGATCCCGTTCTGGGACGGCGAGCAGGTGCTGTTCACCTCCGCCGTGCTGTTCTCACGCAAGCTCGAGCACATCCAGGCCCATGCCCAGGTGTCGATCGCGCTCTCCGATCCCATCGCCATGCAGGGTGTGCCCTTCCACCGCGCGGTCATCCAGGGCACCGCGCGGGTGCTGACAGAGGAAGACCCGCACACCAGCTGGGAGCAGTTGCTGCCGATGTGGCGCGCGAAGGAGCCGATCATCGACTTCTTCGTCAAGCGCCGCTTCGGCATCCCGCTGTTCTTCGAGCGACACACGATCGCGGTGCGCCCCGAGCGGGTCCTGCTCTGGCGGGACGGCGACACCTCCGCGCTGCCCGAGGTCACCGCGCTCCCCGTCCCGGCAGGGGCGCTCTGATGGGCGCGCTCGCCGTCGAGGAAGCAGTCAAGCGCGCCCACGACTACCCGCACGGCGTCCTGTCCTACGTCGACGACAACGGCTACCCCGCCACCGTGGCCGCCGGCTTCGCGTCCGGATCCCCCGACGACGTCATCGTGCTCGGTCCCCTGTCGCCGGCGGTCCTTCCGGTGACCGGCCAGGAGGTCGGCGTCATCTTCAGCCACATCCGGCCGCAGCCAGGGATGGGCTACGACGAGCGCCGCTACGTCAACGTCTGGGGCACCGCAACGGTCAGCCGCGGCCTGGTCACCGTGACCCCGACCCGGGCCACCGGCTGGGACGAAGCAGAGACCCCGTTCTTCCAGTACGCAGAGCAAGGCGTCCCCACCGGTCGCGCTTACCTGGACAAGCTCGGCGTACGCCCTCGCCTCTCGGCGTTCTGGACGGTCTTCCTCGCAACCCGCCTGCCGTTCCTGACCGCCACCGTCGTGCCGGTGGCCCTCGGCGGCGCGATCGCCGGCCACGACGGGCGGTTCGCGCTCGGTTGGTGGCTGCTCTGCCTGGTCGCCGCCGTCTGCGCCCACCTCGGCATCAACGTCATCAACGACGTTGCCGACGCCGACAGTGGCTCCGACGCCGCCAACACCACTCCTACGCCGTTCTCCGGCGGCTCACGCGTCATCCAGTACGGCCTGGTCTCGCGCCGCACGATGGCCCTCACGGCCACCGGCTTGTACGCCGTGACCGCAGTGCTAGGTGTGGTGCTCGCCCTGACCCGCTCGCTCGACCTGCTGTGGATCGGGGCGCTGGCCTTGGTGCTCGGCTACGGCTACACCGCCAGGCCCTTCCGCCTCGTCCACCGCGGGCTCGGCGAGCCGGTCGTCGCTCTCGGCTTCGGCCCCATCATGGCGGCCGGGACCTACCTGGCCGTGACGCGGGACTGGTCGTGGGAGCCGGTCTACGCATCGGTGCCGGTGGGGGTCCTCATCGCGCTGGTGCTCTACGTCAACCAGGTGCCGGACCGCAGCTCCGACGCCGCCACGGGCAAGCGCACCCTGATCGTGCGGTGGTCGAAGGAGCGGGTCGTGCGCGGCTACGCCGTCGCGGTCGTCGCGTCCTTCGCGTGGATCGCGGCGGGTCCACTGCTGGGTGTTACGCCGTGGTGGACGCTGCTCGGGCTGGGCGGCGCCTGGTGGTCGCTGCGGACCTACCGCGCACTCGGCCCGAGCTACGACCAGCCCTACGCCCTGCTGCCGGCGATGCAGGACAACATCGTCGCCCACCTCGCGACCGGTCTGCTGCTCGTCGCCGGTTATCTGGCGGCGACCGCGATCTGACCGCCCGTCAGGATCGCAAGCCCGGTCAGACGTAGCAGGACGCAGCCCAGGGCTGCCATTGACTCCCCCTCGCGCTCGCCGTTCATGTCATCGCGGATAGTCACCACTGAGACCGCCTTGTGCAGGGGCTGGTTAGTTCGAGTCATTTCACGCGGAAACAATCAGGTTTCCGGCAACGCGGTCGAACAGCAAGCGTGGGTCCCTGCCCGCGCAGATTCGTGACCTACCCCCGTGCTGACCCTACGGGCCCAGACCTGGAGTCCATGCTCGTGACGGTCGCATCGATCATTGGGGCGCCCGACGAGGTCCTTGTCGTCAACACCTCAGCGGCGACCGGATGACCCTCCTCACCCCGGGCCCGGCGGCTGTCGCAATGGGTTCGGCTGAGGACAGCGAAGCCGCGTCGACCGAGACCCGGCAGGAGTTGATCGCCCGTCTCGACCTGCGCGGGCATCTCGGCGACCCGCAGCTCGACGCAATCGTCGAGACGCTCGCCGCGGGCTGCGGCGCGCCGCTGGCAGTCGTGAACATCGTGACGGCGAACCTGCAGACCTACCCCGCCGAGGTCGGCGTCGGCGCCCCGTGCACCTCGGTTCCCGACCGCCTGAGCTTCTGCGCGGAGGTGGTCGCAACCGGCCGGTCGTTGCGGGTTTCCGACGCCAAGGAGCATCCCGTCTACGCGGCGAACCCGCTGGTCGCCGCGGGCAGCATCTGCGCGTACGCGGGTGAGCCGCTGGTCTACGGCGGGCACGTCATCGGAAGTGTGTCGATCTTCGACGTCGTACCAAGGGAGTTCGCGCCGGCGGAGCTGCGTGTGCTGGCGGCGCAGGCTCGCCTCGCGTCGGCGGCAATCGCACTGCGCGTCTCGGCCACCGCAATGACCGATGACCACGACAAGATGGCCCACCTCAACGACGATCTCCTGCGTAACAACGGTGAGCTCGACGAGGCCCAGCTCATCGCCCAGGTCGGGAGCTGGGAGCTGG
>JBKJLP010000239.1:0-3658 GCA_046596735.1 Mycobacteriales bacterium
GCTCGGCGTCGACACCGACGCGCTGCTGGTCAGCCAGCCGGACACCGGTGAGCAGGCGCTCGAGATCGCCGACATGCTGATCCGCTCCGGCGCGATCGCGCTGATCGTCATCGACTCCGTCGCCGCGCTCGTGCCGCGCGCTGAGATCGAGGGCGAGATGGGTGACAGCCACGTCGGTCTGCAAGCCCGCCTGATGAGTCAGGCGCTGCGCAAGATGACCGGCGCCCTGTCCAACACCGGCACCACCGCCATCTTCATCAACCAGCTCCGCGAAAAAATCGGGGTCATGTTCGGGTCACCGGAGACGACCACGGGTGGCAAGGCGCTGAAGTTCTACGCCTCCGTCCGCATCGACGTCCGTCGGATTGAGACGCTTAAGGACGGCGGCGACGCTGTCGGCAACCGCACCCGCGCCAAGATCGTCAAGAACAAGGTGGCTCCGCCGTTCAAGATGGCTGAGTTCGACATCGTCTACGGCGTGGGCATCAGCCGCGAAGGCTCGCTGATCGACGTGGGTGTCGATCAGGGCATCGTGCGCAAGTCCGGTGCTTGGTACACCTACGAAGGTGACCAGCTCGGTCAGGGCAAGGAAAACTCGCGGGCGTTCCTGCGCGACAACCCTGACCTCGCCGACGAGATCGAGAAGCGGATCAAGGACAAGCTCGGCATCGGGGCGCCGCTCGATGCCGATCTGGACGTGCCGATCGACCTCGACCTGGTCGCTCCGGGTGGGCTGCCGACGCCGGTTCCGGTCGACGCCTGACATGAGCTCGTTCGGGCGCGGGAGCAGCGGGACGTCACGGTCCGGCGGCTCCCGCGCCGAGCGCAGCGGCCCACCTGCGGAGGCGCGCGACCCCCGCGAGGCAGCCCGCGAGATCTGTCTGCAACAGCTGGCGTTCTCGCCGCGCACCCGGGCTGAGCTCGCGGCCAAGCTCAGCAACCGGGGCATCCCTGATGACGCCGCACAGGAGGTCCTCGGCCGCTTCGCCGAGGTCGGGATCATCGACGACGCGCTGTTCGCCCAGATGTGGGTCACCTCGCGCCACCGGGGTCGTGGCCTGGCCGGCCGGGCCCTACAGCAGGAACTGCGCCGCAAGGGCGTCGACGATGACGTGGCTCGCGACGCCGTGGACACGCTCGAACCCGATGAGGAGCGGGCCACCGCCCGCGCCCTGGTAGATCGACGCATCGCGAGCACCCGCGGGCTCGCCGCCGACGCCCGGGTCCGGCGGCTGGCCGGGATGCTGGCCCGCAAGGGCTACTCCGCGGGGGTGGCGTTCGCGGTGGTCCGCGAGGCGCTTGCGCAAGACGGCTCCGCGGTCGAGCTCGAGTTCGACGCACGTGCCGCGCTGGAAGACTGACGTAGCGCGCGGGGGCTGGCAGGCTGGGGAGTGCGCGCCCCACCCGCGTACCGGTGCTGCACGACCGGGCGCCGACCTGACCTAGGAGCCTCGATCCGGTGACCGTTCAGCCGACCGCGCACGACGTACCGGCTCGGCTCACGCTGGCCGGCCAGCCGCTGTCCTTCGTCGGCCGCGCCCGCATCTACGTATGCGGCGTGACGCCGTACGACGTGACCCACCTTGGGCATGCAGCGACGTTTGTCTGGGTCGATGCTGCCGAGCGGGTGCTGCGCCGCCTCGGCGTGCAGACGGAGGTGTGCCGCAACGTCACCGACGTCGACGACGTGCTGTTCGAGGCAGCCGACCGGGCCGGCGCTCACTACGACCGGTTCGCCGCGGTGCAGCAGTTCCACTTCCAGCGCGACATGGACAGTGTGGGCGTACGCCGGCCACAGCACGAGCCGCGTGCGCACTCCTTCGTCCCGCAGGTCATCGAGTTGGCGCAGGCCTTGCTCGCCACCGACACGGCCTACGTCAGCGACGGCAGTGTCTACTTCCGCGGGGCGCACGTGCCCAGCCGCGCCGGGCTGCTCCGCGACACCGCCGAGGAGCTGCTCGCCCAGAACAACGGCCGGCTCGACGACCCGGCCAAGCAAGATCGCCTCGATCAGGCGGTGTGGCAGCGGAGCCTGCCCGGTGAGCCGTCCTGGCCCAGTCCGTGGGGCCCGGGCCGTCCCGGCTGGCACGCGGAGTGCACGGCCATGGCCCTGTCCGTCTACGGCCCGTCGCTGGACCTGCACGCAGGGGGAGCCGACCTGACGTTCCCGCACCACGCCTACGAGGCGGCCCAAGCCGAGGCTGCGACGGGCGTGGCCCCGTTCGCGCGCACCTGGCTGCGGGCGGGCACCGTACGCATCGATGGCGAGAAGATGGCCAAGTCGACCGGAAACCTGGTGTTCGTCGCCGATCTCGTCGCCCAGACCAGCGGCCCCGCCGTCCGTGCGCTGTTGCTGGACCGCGCGTGGGCGACCCCGTGGGACTACACCCCGCAGGCCTTGTCGCGCGCCGTCGAGCGGGTGGACGCCCTGCACGCCGCGGCAGGTCGCCCCGACTCCTCTGCGAGCGCGCAGGCAGAGGTGCTGTCGGCGCTGGTCGACGACCTCGACGTTCCGCGCGCGCTCGATGTGGCCATCGAGGCCGGCGGGGCGGCCGCGCGCGACGCATTGGCGGTCCTCGCCCTGTGAGGTTCGGCCCGGTGCGCGGGGGCTGGCTACGGGTTCCGGCGCTGCTGCTCGCCCTCACGGGCTGCGCATCGTCGGCTCCGGCGGCTACGGAGCCGGGCGGCCTCACCGTCCCCGACGGCGCCCAGCAGGCGGTCGTCGTACGCCACACCGATGGCGACACCGTCGTGCTGCGGGGGATCGGCACCGGCCCGTTGCCCGGTGGCACCGACACCAAGGTGCGGGTGCTCGAGGTCGACACCCCCGAGGTCTATCCGCAGGTGGAGTGCTACGGCCGCAAAGCCGCTGCGCGCACCGCTGCGCTGCTCCCCAAGGGCAGCCGGGTTCGCGTCCAGCGCGACCGGCAACTCCAGGACCGCTACGGCCGCACCCTGCTGTACCTCTGGACCGCTGACGGGGTGAGCCTGGAGGAGATCCTGCTGCGCGAGGGCCTGGCTACGGTTCTCTACGTACGCCCCAACAACCTGCACCTCGATCGCTTCCGCGCGGTCGAGGCAACCGCCCGCCGGGACCGGGTCGGCCTGTGGGGCGACTGCCCGGCCGTACGCTAGAGATCGTGACGACAGCGGCTGCGCGGACCTATGAGGTGCGCACGTACGGCTGCCAGATGAACGTCCACGACTCCGAGCGGATCGCCGGCCTGCTCGACGCGGCCGGCTATGTCCCGGTCGTCGACGACACCCCGGACGTCGTCGTGTTCAACACCTGCGCCGTACGCGAGAACGCCGACAACCGGCTCTACGGCAACCTGGGCCACCTCAAGCCGGTCAAAGACGCCAAGCCCGGCATGCAGATCGCGGTCGGCGGGTGCCTGGCGCAGAAGGACCGCGCGACCATTACCGACCGGGCCCCCTGGGTCGACGTCGTGTTCGGCACGCACAACGTGGGATCGCTGCCGGTGCTGTTGGAGCGGGCGCGGGTCGAGCAACAGAGCCAGGTGGAGCTGCTGGAGGCGCTCGAGGTCTTCCCCTCGACCCTGCCGGCGCGGCGCGAATCCACCTACAGCGCCTGGGTTTCTATCAGCGTCGGGTGCGACAACACCTGCACGTTCTGCATCGTCCCGGCGCTGCGCGG
>JBKJLP010000317.1:0-4521 GCA_046596735.1 Mycobacteriales bacterium
CCGCCTGCACTGCAGGCGGCTGCGTCCGACTGTCGAAGAGGCGGTTCGGCTCAAGCGCCGTGAACGTCCGGGTGGACCCTGTTGCGTAGTAACCGAGCAGATCGATGATCACGTGCATTGATCCCGCAGAGGCCGCGAGGCTGATGCGCCCCGCACTGTCAATGGGTACGACTGCCAGGTTCGCGACGGTCTGGCCCTTGCGCAGGTTCAGCGTCGACGTACTGCCGACCGGGCGATTTCCGGTGGGGTAGACCTGCAGGTCCGCGATTGCGGTGGATGCCAATGCCGTGACATTGACGACCACAGCAGTAGCGCCCTGAGGAAGCGGATGGAGCACGGCCACGGTCCGGTCCTGGCCTGCTCTGATCGGCTGGCCGGAACGACTGTCGAAACTGCGGTCTGGGGTCAGAGCGACGAAACCGTCACCGCCGGAAGACCGGCTGCCCTCGTCGTACCAGCCAAGGACGTCCAGAATGACGTGGGCGGAACCCGCGGAAACCGACAAGCCCACGCGACCATCGGCCCCGACGGGGACGGTGCTGAGATTGGCCACCGTCTGTCCCGCGACCGCGTTCAAATTGGCGGTGCGGTGGCCCGGCCGTGCGCCCACGGGGTAGAGCTCGAGGTCCATCCGGGTCGTCGGCCGGGTGACGGTCACGTTGACGATCACGGCGCTCACGCCGCTGGTCGGAACACCGCCACGGCCGAGCACGTCCGCCAGGCGATCGGCTCCCGCGACGATGGGGCCGTCGCCGTTACGGCTGTCGAGCACGCGTGCGGGCCGCAGTGCATGGAATCCAGCCCCCTGCGTCGAGCGCGGGGTGGGGGTCGTGGTTGCTGAGGCGCTCGGGGATGTCGGCGCGGACGACGATGCGGAAGCACTCGGGGACGTCGACGTGGAAGCCGATGCTGAAGCGCTCGCGGACGGCGACGTCGAAGCCGAAGCGCTCGGCGACGACGACGTGGACGCCGTGGGAGACGGTGAAGCGCTGGCTTCCGGTGCGATGTAGGGCATCGCGTCACCGGGCTGAACGGTGTCTCCCGGTCCGGCGACGCCATCTCGGCCCTTGTAGTCAAAGGCGAAGTACGGAGCACCGCTGCACGGGTTGGTGACCACGCCGTTCGGCCGCAAGAAGTTGTTCTTCATCACGCGACCGCATCGGCTGTTTCGCGGAGCCTCGTGCGGGTCCCGGCCGAGCGTCTGCGCCACGTTCTCGGTCGGCGCTGGGGGCGTGCCCTGGCCGGGCACGTAATTGAAGGGCCCGATATCGAAGTAAACGATGGCGCTGCCCTGATACGGATAGCTGGGGATCCGCTTGATGCCCCAGACGTCCTCGACGTCCGGAGACCGGTCTGGGTCCTCAAACGGCGTGGGATCTACGGCAGCATCGATGCTTCGTGCGGCTGCGTCAGCAGTGACGTTGGCGACCTGATGGTCACCGAAGCCGACCTGGTACATCAGGACGTGCGGCGGCGTATTGGGTAGTTCATGCCCCGGCGCCAGGCTGTTCTGGTAGCCGTTGGGGTCGGCTCGGTCCCAGAGGATCTGAATGACCGAGAGCAACAGCGGGCGCTCGTACTCGCTCGGATATGTCGTGTAGAGCGGGATCGCGTAGAGCGCGAAGTCCGTGCTGCGTCGCAGCAAGGTGGAGTAGTTGATACCTGGCACGCCCAGGACTCCGCGGTCCATGTCGGGGGCCACCGCCATCACGGTGCCGCCGTAGATGCCGCCCTGACTGTTGCCGTCGTAGTAGGCCCTCGTCATGTCGATGAACGAGCTGGTGACGCCACTCTTAGTGACCTGGAAAGCCGGCTGTGCGCTGAAGCCCTGCGGATGAATCATCAGCCGGGCCAAGTAGAGGAAGTTCAGCTCGCCCTGGAGGGTGTGGTCGATCACGGCCGGGAAACGGTCCATGTCGGCGAGCGCCTGAGCCACGGTAGGCAAGTCGCCGGTGGCGAACCCCTCCCAGTCCGTCGCGCAATACATGAAGCCGTGTTCGGCGGTCATCGCCTTCACCTGGCCCTGCCCAACCTCGCCCTGACCGCCGAGCAACCCATGCCCGTAAAGGCTCGGTCGCACCTTCTCTAAGGTCGGGGAGTCATAGACGCGCTTAGGGACCTTGCAGGTGAACTTCGCCGTCGTGGTGTTGTTGGGCAGTTGGAGTGGGGTCCGCTGTGCCGTATCCCGTGGATCGAAAGTGAACTGGCCCCCAGCGGCGCAGTTGGGGGTGTTGATGTAGCACGGAACGGTGAAAGTGCCCGTGATCGTGCGCACACCCTCGCCGTCCACCGCGGGCGCGCTGGTGGTGAACGTCGGGGCACGTCCCTGCACGAGGCGGTCGGCCATGGTCGTGTCGCCGAGCTGCGCGAACGCGTCGTCACGCATCGACAGCAGGCGAGAGGTGACACTGGCCGCGCTGGCGACCGTGAAGTCCCACGCCTGGTAGAGGCTGGCTCGGGCGACGCCAGCGCTCTCGATGACCGGGAAGACGTCCTTCTCGAAGCGCTCGGTGCGGGGATCATTGGCCGTGAGGGCCCCGCGGTCGCGGTACGACGCGAACGTCGGTGTCGCCTCGATGGGCGAACCCGCCTTGTCCTTGAGATGGCGCATCATGACGACGTAGCGGTGGCCGTACTCGAAGTTTTTCGTCGGTCGGATGAGCACGTTGACGTTCGCGGTATTCAACGGTCGCTCCGGGCTCGGCGCCGCACCACCGGTCGTTGACTGGGGCAGCGGGTTGAGCGGGTTGACGTCGATCTCGGTGAAGATCGGATGCCGCTTTCCGGTCTGCACGTCGAAGACGACGATCGGGGCGCTGGGGTCGGCATAACGAGCCATGTCCGTGATCGGCACGCTGCCCGTGCGACGGAAGGCCTCTCGGTTGTCCAGGCCGGGGACACGAACGACGATCAGCTGTCCAGGCGAGAAGCCATCGCTCACGTTGTAGGGCAACGGGTTGATCGGCTTGCCTGCTGCATTTTTCGGCATACCGGCGAGCGGCAGGTTGAGGCGACGCGCGGTGCCGGTTCCGGTGGTGAACAGGTTGTTGGGGTATGTCCTTATTCGACATGGACACCGCCCTTCCTGCCTGGCGGCGTCTCGTCCGAAGAGCGGCAGGTCAGGCGCGGATGAGGGCGAGGACGTCGTCGCGAACAGAAGCCATGGCGCTCTCGTCCGGCGCTTCCACGTTGAGTCGCAGCAGCGGCTCGGTGTTGGAGGCACGGACGTTGAACCACCAGCCGTCCGGGCTCGTCACGGTCAGCCCGTCGAGCTCGTCCTGCTCGAGGTCGGCGTACTCCTGCTTGATGGCCGCGACGCGACCCGCCTGGTCGTCGACCGTGCTGTTGACCTCACCGGACGCGGCGTAGGGCGAGTAGGTGGACAGCAAGTCCGACAGCGTCCCGGAAGAGCCGCCGAGCGCCGCCATCGTGTGCAGCGCCGCCAGCATGCCGGAGTCGGCGTTCCAGAACTCGCGGAAGTAGAAGTGGCCCGAGTGCTCGCCGCCGAAGATCGCGCCCGTACGCGCCATCTCCGCCTTGATGAACGAGTGCCCCACGCGGGTCCGGACCGGCGTCCCGCCGTGCTCGGCGACGATCTCCGGCACCGCCTTGGAGGTGATCAGGTTGTGGATGATCGTCGACCCAGGCTCACGGGCGAGTTCGCGCACGGCGATCAGCGCCGTCAACGTGGACGGCGACACGATCTGGCCGCGCTCGTCAACGACGAAACAGCGGTCCGCGTCGCCGTCGAAGGCGAGCCCGAGGTCGGCCTTGTGCTCCAACACGGCAGCCTGCAGGTCAACGAGGTTGGCCGGCTCGATGGGGTTGGCCTCGTGGTTGGGGAAGTCGCCGTCGAGCTCGAAGTAGAGCTCGGTGGTGGTCAGGGGCAGCCCGGCAAACGTGACCGGGACGGTCAGTCCGCCCATGCCGTTACCCGCGTCGACGACCACCGTGAGGGGTCGCATGCCCTCAACCTCCGGGACGAGCTCCTTCATATAGGCCGCGTAGTCCTCCAGCATCGGCTGCTCGGTGCGGGTGCCCGCCGTCCCGTCGTAGGCCGGCAGGCCCTCGTCCAGGAAGCGCTCGGCGTCGGCCCGCAGTTGAGCCAGGCCCGTGTCTTGCCCGACCGGCTTTGCCCCGGCCAGACAGAGCTTGATGCCGTTGTACTTGGCCGGGTTGTGGCTGGCCGTGAACATCGCGCCGGGCAGGTCGAGCCGACCCGAGGCGAAGTACAGCAGGTCGGTGGAGCCGAGCCCCGCGTCGACGACGTTGACGCCCTGGCTGGTCACACCCTCAGCAAAAGCCGCGCCGAGCTCGACACCGGACTCGCGCATGTCGCGCGCCACCACAATCTGGGGAGATCCCACAAACAGCGCGAAAGCCGCGCCCAGCGCCCGCGCGATGTCAGCGTCGAGCTGGTCAGGGACCACCCCTCGTACGTCGTAGGCCTTGATGATCGTGGACAGGTCGCGGGAGGTCACCGGCCCAGCCTATCGACGCCCGGACAGCCCGAACGGCGGC
>JBKJLP010000368.1:0-5170 GCA_046596735.1 Mycobacteriales bacterium
GGTCGTGTGGCCCTGCGCCTCCAGCCGCTCGACATCCAAGCCGTCGCCGACCGCGACGCGGGGCAGCCGGCGCTCGGTGGACTCGAGCTCGGCGTCCGGGTCGTCGCTGCCTTCGACGTAGGCCCGCAGGAAGCCGGGGAACGTGATGACCTTGCCGCTCGCGGAGAATTCAGCGTCCGTGCCGTCGGCGGTCGTCGCACCGAGCTTGATGTTGGCGCTGACTCCGCGGGCGTCGGCCATCTGCGAGGCGACGGTGCGCTGCCAGATCAGCTCATAGAGCCGCAGCTCGTCACCCGACAGCTCGCGAGCCAGCTCGCCCGGGGTGCGGAAGACATCGCCGGACGGGCGGATCGCCTCGTGGGGCTCCTGCGCGTTCTTGACCTTCTGGGCATAGGTCCGCGGCGCGTCCGGGACGTACTCCGGGCCGTACAGGTCGCGCGCCTGCTGGCGGGCAGCGATGATGGCGGTCTCCGACAGGTTGGTGCTGTCGGTACGCATGTAGGTGATGTAGCCGTTTTCGTACAGCCGCTGGGCGGTCTGCATGACGCGCTGCGCGGAGAAGCGCAGCTTGCGCCCGCCCTCCTGCTGCAGGGTCGAGGTCATGAACGGGGCGTACGGCTTGCGCGTGTAGGGCTTGTCTTCCTTGGAACGGACCGCAAACGGCACGCCGGTGAGGCGATCGACCAGCGAGCGGGTGCTGGCCTCGTCGAGCGCGAGCACGTCGCGGGTCAGTTGACCGGTGTCGGCGTCGAAGTCCCGGCCGGTGGCAAGGCGCTTGCCGTCCAGCGAGATCAGCGTGGCGACCAGCGGCTCGGGTGCGGCTGCACGGAAGGTTCCTTCGACGTCCCAGTACGACGCCTCGACGAAGCGCATCCGGGCCCGCTCGCGCTCCACCACGATGCGGGTCGCGACACTCTGCACGCGGCCGGCGGACAGCCGCGGCAGCACCTTCTTCCAGAGCACCGGACTGACCTCGTAGCCGTACAGCCGGTCGAGGGCGCGCCGAGTCTCTTGCGCGTCGACCATCGCCCGGTCGAGCTCCCGCGGCGTCTCGACGGCGTGCTGGATGGCACTCGCGGTGATCTCGTGGAACACCATGCGGCGTACGGGGACCGTCGGTTTGAGGGTCTCGAGCAGATGCCAGGCGATCGCCTCACCCTCGCGGTCCTCATCAGTGGCGAGATAGAGCTCGTCGGCGCCCTTGAGCAGCGCCTTCAGCTTGGCAACCTGTGACTTCTTGTCGGCGGCCACGACGTAGAGCCGCTCGAAGCCGTTGTCGACGTTGATGCCCAAGCGCGCCCAGGCCTGGCCCTTGTGGCTGGCCGGGACGTCAGCGGCGTTGCGCGGAAGGTCGCGGATGTGACCGATGGAGGACTCGACCACATAGCCGGCGCCGAGGAAGCCGGCGATCTTCTTGGCCTTGGCCGGTGACTCGACGATGACCAGTTTGATGCCCGTGCTCGTACGCCGCTTGCCACCGGTGGCGGCAGGAGCGGCGGTCTCGAGATCGGTGTCGGGCACGGTTCTCCAAGGCGTTCGTCATCAGGGGTTGGCCCGGTCGGGCGGCTTCACACTACGAGGAACCCCTGCTCGACGAGGCGCGCCACGATCGGGAGGCCTTGTTCGACCGCCTCGATTTCGTCGATTTCGGCCCCTGCGGCGAGCAGCGCGAACAGCGTCCGCAGCGGCGTCTCCCCGTCGCAGCCGGCCAACAGAGCGGCGCCATGCGCGTCCGTCCCGCCGGACCACCGCAGCCCGGCGGACTGCTGCAGCAGTTGGTTATCCACGAACCACCCGTTGGTGCCAGCGCTCGCCACCTGGTGCAGGCGAACGTCAGAGCGCAGCCGCCAGCAGCGATCGAGAACGCCGTCGGCGAGGGCATCACGGCGAACGAAGTGGTCGGCGACCTCCTCGCCCCAGGTCGGCGCGATCGGGTGGTCCACGACGTCGAGCACGACGGAGGGGGTTCGGTCGGTGCGTCGCATCGCCAAGACGCCGAACGCCACGGCCTCGACCCGCCGCTCGGCGAACCAGTCGACCCAGGCGTCGTACAACGCGTCGAAGCAACTGCCCTCGTCGGTGTCGCGCAGCCAGGCCGTCACGTAGTCCTGCGGCGCCGCCAGTTCGCGCTGCACGATCCAGCCGTCGCAGCCGGTGCCGTCGAACCAGCCTCGTACGCGCTCGTCGCCGTCCTCGCCCTCGACGTGCAGCCAGTTGACGAGCATCACCGCATGGCCGCCGAGGGCGAGGTGCTCGGGCAGTTGCTGCACGAGGATCCGGCAGACCTCGTCGCCGTCGAGCCCGGCATCGCGATAGGTGTAGCGCGCTCCGGGGCTCACGACGAAGGGTGGGTTGCTGACGATCAGGTCGAAGGTGCGGCCAGTTACGGGCTCGAGCAGATCGCCCTGCAGCGCCTCGATCGGAGCGTCGTTCAGGGCAGCAGCCAAGGCGGCAAAAGCGACCGCGCGCGGGTTGCGGTCGGTCGCGACGACCCGCTGCCCGTGGTCCTCGGCGAGCAGCGCCTGGATGCCCGAGCCGCACCCGAGGTCGAGCACATCGCGGACCGGCGTACGCGGGGTCGCGGCGGCCAAGGTGAGGCTGGCTGCCCCGACGCCGAGGACCTGCTCGGGGTGCACGCCGTCTGCGGCCCGACCGGGATCGTGCGGGACCACGACGTCGAGCCCACCATGCTCGACCGGTTGCAGCCGGACCGCCGCCGTCCCGTCCGGCTTCAGCCAGGAGCCGGGCACACCGGCCGCGCGGGCCTGGTCCGCGGACACGGGCGCACCCACCAGGAAGAGCCGGGCCAAGGTGGACAGCGGACTGCCGTCAGCCGTACGCCGCAGCACCGGCGCGAGCTCGTCACGATCGAGGTGAGTCCGCGCGGTCGCCCCGAGCAGGTCGTCCAGGGACGCGGATGACCATTCGGCAGCGCGCAGCGCTGTCCGTACGGTCGATGCGTCCGCGAGCAGGGCGCGAGGATCCGGCAGCGACATGTGCCAAGCCTGCCGCACCGGTCGACCCGGCGCAGCGGGCGACTAGCGCAGGGCGCGGCGGGTGGCAGCAGCGGCAAGCAGCAGCAGTCCGGCCAGGCCGGCGATCACCGGAGCACCACCCGTACGGGGCAGTTCGATCGGGGCAGGGGCCGGCGCAACGACCACGACCGGCGCAGGCACCGTGACGGGCGCGAGCGGACCGCTGGCGAAGTCACCATTGAGCGCACAGAACAACTCGAGGTTGTTGTAGTAGGTCCCCGGCGCGACGGTGTCCTTGAGCTTGACCACGTAGGTCTGCGTCAGGGTCTTGCCCGCCTCGAGGATCAGGCCGGTCGGCTTGAGCACCACATCGACACCCTCATCGGCCCGCTTGGGCAGCGGCGTCACCGCCTTGGTGCCAAACGGCCCGGCCGTGGAGACGAAGTCGAACGCCGGGTCGAGGTGGTCCACGAAGCGCAGGACGTCGCAGTTGGTCTTCGACGCATTGGTGACCGTCGTCGTATAGGTGATCGTGGCGCCGGCCTTGGCGGTCGAGGGCGAGGCGTCCTTGGTGAAGGTGATAATCGGGGTCGCACCCGGGACACCGGTGAAGTCGCTGCCCTTGCCGTTGGGGCAGACCACGCCGCTGACGGCGTGGCTCACGATGAGGTCGCCACGCAGCAGCGGCCCGGTGCCTACGACGTGCAGGCCGTTGACGACGATGCCGCGACCGTCAGCGGTCGGATGCTGCTCGTTGATGATCACGCTGAGCCCCACGCCAGGGATGGTGATCGTGGTGTTGGGGGCCGGCGTGCCGCTAATCGGCGTGCCACCGATGCTCAGCCCGACGATCTGGGTCCCCGCTGCATTGGGGGCTTTCGTACAGTCGCTGTTGGCTTGGGCGCGGATCACGTCGGCCGTGATGATCGGTGCGCCAGCGTTGAACAGGCCCTGGAAGCCCAACGTCTGAGCAGCCGCGGAGGACACCGCAGCCGAGGCGTTGCACTCCGAACGGGCCACGGCGTCGACCGCGGTGGCGTTGGCGGCCGGAGCGGCCGGCACGGTGAGCAGGGGGTCCGTACTGGCCTTCTCCGCCGTGGGCGGGCACGACTGGCTCGCCTTGGCGAAGGTGTTGGGGTCGATCGGAGTGTTGCCGAGCGCACCGGGGACGGGGACGGCGGTCAGCACGGTCAGGTCGACGATGATCCCAGCCGCGTCCGCGAAGCCCCCCGAGACCGGCGTGGCGGCAGCAGCCGTGCCCGTCAGCGTCGTCAGCCCCAACAACGCCGCAGCGGCAACGACGCACCAACCCTTGTAGACCTTGTTCACAGCAACTCCCAGCTCACGATCATGAATGGATCTTCGCTATCTATGCCCACAACACCGACATTGCAGACATCGGCTGCGGCGCCACCGCTCTGAAGCATCCGGGCCTGGGCCGACTCGGCTGAATGGCCCAGTAAGCGCCAGAGCCCGCCCCGCCGCTGCCAGGTGACAGGAACGGGGCGGGCTCCTCGAGCACTGAAAGCGGCTAGCTAGGCGCGCCGACCTTCTCGACGACGTCGGCCGCACCAGCCACGCCGCGCTTGTTGCTCACCGTGACAGCGGCGACGATGCCGGCGATCGCCAGAGCGGCGATCACGAAGCGGACGCCGAGGTTGGCGTCCACGCCGATGCCGTACTTCACGACCGTCGGAGCGATCAGGAGGGCGACGAGGTTCATCACCTTGAGCAGCGGGTTGAGCGCCGGGCCAGCGGTGTCCTTGAACGGGTCACCGACGGTGTCACCGATGATCGTCGCCTCGTGCGACGGCGATCCCTTGCCGCCGTGGGTGCCGTCCTCAACGAGCTTCTTGGCGTTGTCCCAGGCCCCACCGGAGTTGGACAGGAACACGGCCATGAGCACACCGCACGCGATCGCACCGGCGAGGAAGGCGCCGAGCGGCTGGTAGCCGAGGGCGAAGCCGACCGCGATCGGTGACAGGACGGCGAGCAGACCGGGGGTGGCCAGCTCGCGCAGGGAGTCCTTGGTGCAGATGTCGACGACGCGGGCGTAGTCGGGCTTCTCGGTGTAGTCCATGATCCCGGGCTTGGTACGGAACTGCTCGCGGACCTCGAACACGACGCGACCGGCAGCGCGGGAGACCGCGTTGATGGCCAGGCCGGAGAACAGGAACACGACAGCGGCACCGATG
>JBKJLP010000384.1:0-6544 GCA_046596735.1 Mycobacteriales bacterium
CGGTGCGGCATGTCGCACCGTAACCCCTGGACTCCCCCAGGGCAGTCATGCAGCGTTCAGGCTGCGGTCCTTACGGTGGAGGCTTCCTCGGAGCGTCAAGGAGTCACGTGCCGCACGCTGCAACCTGGGTTGCCCTGGGGGACCAGAGGGACTTCCTCGTGGTCAACCACTTCGCCGTACGCACGCCCTGGTTGCACGGTGTCGCGGCGGCGTTCGCGTCGTACGGAATTGTGCTGTTCGGTGTGCTGCTGATCGCCGGCTACGTCGTGGCGCGGCAGCGAGATCTGACGGCGATCGCCCGTGCGCTGCTCGCCGGGGCCGGGGTGCTTGTCGCGGTGGCCGTGAACCAGCCGATCGTGCATGCGGTAGGTGAGCGGCGTCCGTTCGATCAGCTCGCCGGTGTCCTGGTGCTCGTCCACCGCAGCGCGGACGCGTCCTTTCCCTCCGACCATGCCGTGATGGCCGGGGCCACTGCTGTCGGCTTGCTGTTCTTCTCGCGCCGCCTCGGGCTCGTGGCGGCGGTGGCAGCTGTCTTGATGGCGGCGTCGCGGGTCTACGTCGGCGTCCACTTCCCCCTCGACGTCGTCGCCGGACTCGTCGTGGGAGCGGCGGTCGCCGCCCTGGTCCAGCTCGCGGCCCGGCCGCTCGCTACGGCGATGACCCCACTGGCGCAGGGGCGACTCCGAGCACTGGTCGCCGCCTCGCCCTGACCGGCGTACCTGCAGGTCAGAGGGCGAGGAGCGTGGCTCCCCCATCTGGACTTGAACCAGAAACCCTTCGATTAACAGTCGAATGCTCTGCCAATTGAGCTATGGGGGATCGTGCCGGTCGTGACCGGCAACGGACGACCACGTTAGCGCACGCGGCGGTTCGCGCGAGTGCCGTCGTCCGGCTGCGGATCCGCCCAGGATGTCCGATACTGCCTAGATGCTGACGTACGCCGAGAAGCTCATCTCCGGCTGCGCCGCTGTCGTCCTCACCGCAGGTCTGCTGAGCGTTGCGAACGCCGCCGAGTCGGTGGTGGCACCGACCGAACAACGCGCCGCGCAGACGACGCCCGACCCGGTTCACGGTCCGCCGGCTCCGGTGCTCAGCGGTCCGGTTGCTCCGCCAGCGGCCGTCGCGAAAGCGGCACCCCCCACCGCCGTTGGACCGGCCAAGCCGCAGGCCGGCTGCCCGGTGCCGAGGCGACCCAACGCCAAGCCCTTCGTCCCCAAGCCACTCGGCGCTCCGAGGGTCGCCGACGCCGATCTCTCCGCGCCGGTTCCGGCCAACAACAAGGCGGCCAGCCTGGCTGCCGTCAGCGGCAAGGGCATCTGGGTCACCAACTGGCCCACGACCAAGGTCGACGTTCCCGACGTCGTCGCGCGGGCTAAGAAGGCTGGGCTGCACAGCATCTGGGTGCGCACCGGAGGGACGAAGCAGGGCTACTACGGCGACACGGTGCTGCCCCGCCTCGTACCCGCCGCCCACGCCGCTGGGCTCAGCGTCATCGCCTGGGACTTCCCGTTCCTGTCCGACCCGGTCGCCGACGCCCAGCGCGCACGCGCCGCGCTGGCCACGGCCATCGACGCCTTTGCCCCCGACATCGAGACCCACTACGAGGGCACCTTCGCGACCGACCGCCGGGTGCGGCTGTATCTGTCGTTGGTGCGCTCGTACGCCGGAGACCGAGTCATCGCGGCCACCGTGCCGCGGCCCACTCCCAAGCGCCGGGCGAGCTTCCCCTACGCCGCCTTCACGCCCTACGCGGACGTGTTCGCGCCGATGATCTATTGGTCCTGCAATGAGCCGGGGTTGCTCGTACGCCAGTCGCTCACCGAGCTCGGCACACTGTTGCCGGTCCACCCGGTCGGGCAGGGCTACGACATGGGCAGCGAGGGCGGCCGACGGGGTCTACCGACGGCCAGGGAGACCCTGCGCTTCCTGGACTATTCACGTCGCGGTGGCGCGGTGGGTGCATCGCTCTGGACGATCGAGAAGGTCGGCGTCACGCAATGGACGGCCTTGTCGGGTTACCGCTGGCCGGGACGCTAAACCTGGTCGATCCGGGGTAGGGGTGTCCTCGCCACCCCCTACGTCCGGGAGGACCCCGTGCTCCGCAAGCTCACCCTCGTCGCCGCGTTCGGCGGCGGCTACGTGCTCGGCGCCAAGGCCGGAACCCAGCGCTACGACCAGATCGTCGCCAAGGCGCGGGACATCGCGGGAAAGCCGGCTGTCCAGGATCTCAAGGACAAGGCCACCCAGCAGATGTCTGACACCGCGAGCCACCTGGGTGACGCGGCCAAGGACAAGGTCAAGCAGGCTGCCGGTGACGCGATCGCCGGAGTGCGCGCCAAGGTCTCCGGCGATGACAACATCGACCTCACGACGGTAAGCGAGCACCACCTCCGACGCGAGGGTTGACCGACCTTGGCTACCAGGCTGCGCCGGGTTTCGTGCACCGGTCCAGGGATCGCTCGCCGCCGACGCGGCAAAGGCTTCTCGTACGTCGACCCAGATGGTCAGCCGGTTACCGACCCTGACGTACTGGCGCGGATCGCGTCGCTCGTCATCCCGCCGGCCTGGGAGGACGTGTGGATCTGCACGGTGACCTCCGGGCACATTCAGGCCACCGGAGTCGATGCACGTGGCCGCCGGCAGTACCGCTACCACGACGCCTGGCGCAAGCAGCAAGACCTCGCCAAGCACGACCGAGTTCTCGAGTTCGCCGCTGCGCTGGGTCCGGCCCGTGAGCGCATCCGCGCCGACCTACAAGGCCAAGGCCTCACGAGAGACCGCGTGTTGGCCTGCGCTGTCCGCCTGCTGGACTTGGGCTTTTTCCGCATCGGCGGCGAGCAGTACGCCGCCGAGAACGAGACGTACGGACTGGCCACCATGCGCAAGGAGCACGTCACCGTGTCGCGCGACGGAACGCTGACCTTCGACTACGTGGCTAAGAGCGGCAAGCATCTGCACAAGGTGCTTCGCGAGCCCGAGGTGGGGGCGGTCATTGGCAGTCTCAAACGGCGGCGCGGCGGGGGCGAGGAGCTGCTGGCCTATCAGGGCCCAGGCCTGGCCTGGGTCGACGTGCGCAGCGGCGACATCAACGACTACCTCCGCCACGTCACCGGCGGTGACTTCACCGCCAAGGACTTCCGCACCTGGTCGGCGACGGTGTTGGCAGCGATCGGGCTGGCGGTGTCGACTGACGTGGCTGATCGTCCGACCGCCCGCAACCGGGCGGTGAGCCGGGTGGTGAAGGAGGTCTCCGAACAGCTGGGCAACACACCGGCGGTCTGCCGTTCGTCCTACATCGACCCGCGGACCATCGATCTCTACGACGCCGGGGTCACGCTTCGCAGCGACCTCGAGCTCTTGGGTGAGGGTGCGTCCTACGGCGAACCGGCCTTCCAGGGACCGCTCGAGACGGCGGTGCTCACGTTGCTGCGCGAGCCCCCGGAGGCGGCCCTGCAGGCTGCCGGCTGACCCAAAACGCCAGGAGCAAGCCGGCGCTGAGCAGCACGACTGCGGCCCCAAAGCCGAGCGCACCCTGCGCGGGGAGCAGCAGAGCGATCGCCGCGCCGAGCACCCAGGACAGCTGCAGCGCCGTCTCGCTGCGGGCGAAGTAGGTGCTGACCCGCTCGCTGGAGATCGAGGTCTGGATGGTGGCATCGAGGCCAAACTTGGCCATCGACCCGGCCAGGCCGCAGACGCCGGCGGCGACCGCGAGCATCGGGGTTGACGGGCTCAGCGCTGCCATGAAGCACGCCACGAGAGCCAACCCTGGCGCGAAGAAGGGGAGCCGCCGTGGCGCGAGCCCAGGCATCCGGGCCGCCGTGACGGTCCCGATCAGATTGCCGATCAACGCACCGCCGAGGACCAGGCCGACCGCTGCCGAGGAGGCGCCTTGCTGACGCAGCAGGAAGGCCAGGAACAGCGTCAGCAGACCCTGGGTCGCCCGCATCCCGCAGGTGGCCGACAGCGGCGCCCGCAGCACGACAGGCAGGTCCAGCAGGCGCGGGTGGGCATCGGGGATGCGGTCCGGGTCGGGCCGCTCATCGACACAGTCGGGCAGGCGCAACGCCACCACGCTGGCAACGATGAGCACCACGCTCGCCAGGTAGAGGACCTGCGCCGGACCGAACACGATCGAGACGACCGCGGCCACCCCACCGGCCACGGTGGTGCCGACCGCCCCGGCGACATTGACGCGGGCCGCGCCGCTCACCAACCCGAGCTCCGGTGGCCGCACCCGGGGGATCGCCGCGGCCCGAGCCACCCCGTACGCCCGAGAGAGCACCAGCACCGCCAGAGCGAGTGGATAGAGGCCCAGCCCGGAGACCGCGCCGGCCATCACCCAGGTGAGCAGGCCGCGACCGCCGGTGGCCAGCGCGAGGACATTGCGCCGCCCGTGCCGGAAGCGGTCCAGCAGCGGACCGGCGATCGGCACGAGGAAGGCGAACGGCAGCAGGGTGAGCAGTAAGTAGAGCGCCACCTTGCCGCGTGCCTCGCCGATGGGCACGGAAAAGAACAAGGTCCCGGCCAGGGCGACGGCCACCATCGCATCGCCGGCCGCGTGCAGGGCGTGCAGCCCGATGAGCGCGCTTAGTCCGCTCTCGCCGGCTCCGTCGGCGCGAGCCGCGCGGCGCACCCTGGTGGCGACGGTGCGGACCAGGGACATCGGCTCAGGCTAGAACCCGTTCACCCCCTCCTTTGACTCGCCAGGGCGACGCGCGGCACTCATGCCACGACGAAGGTGCGAGCGTCTTGGTCCGATTCGCCGTACCTTGGGGGGGATGAGAAGCCTCGACCGCAGTGCCCGCTTCCGCGGTCTTGCCCTCGCGTCGGCAACGGGTGTGCTGCTGCTCCCGCTCGCGCCGGCCCAGGCGGCGGGCACGGCCGCCCAGCGGACGTGGAACTTTGACCAGGTCACCGTCCCTGCCGCGCGGGCCCCCGGCAACGACGGAGCAGACGTCCTGGTGGCCGTCCTGGACTCCTGGATCGACCCCGCGCACAAGGACTTCGAGGGTCGGGTTCTGGCCGGCGCCGACTGCGTCGGCGGCACCTGCAAGCCCGGGCCGCCCAAGCAAGACGCGTGCGACCACGGCACCCACGTGGCGGGCACTGTCGCCAGTTCGTCGTTCGGTGTTGCGCCGCGCGCCAAGATCCTGCCGGTGCGCGTCCTGATGTACGACCCGAGTACCAAACTGTGCATCGGCACCCCGGACGACGTCGCGGCGGGCATCCGCTGGGCCGTGCGTAACAAAGCCCGGATCATCAACCTCTCGCTCGGTCCGGACGTCCCCGGCCTCACCACATCGCAGACGATCCCGACCGCCGTGAAGGAAGCTGCCGCCGCCGACGTGGTCGTCGTCTTCAGCGCCGGCAACAGCGGCGCTCCCATGACCAGCTCGTACGACGGCAACGCGCTCGTTGTCGCAGCGACCTCTCGCGGCGGCGGCCTTGCGTCGTACAGCCAGCGGGGCGCCGGCGTCGATCTCGCGGCTCCCGGGGGCGACCCCAAGACCCAGGACACCTGCACGCAGTCCGACTGCATTACGTCGCTTTTCCCGGGCAACCGTTACGCCGTCGCCGCGGGGACGTCCATGGCGGCGCCGCACGTCGCCGGTATCGCGGCGCTGCTGATCGGTCAGCAGACGACCCGTACGCGGGCCCAGGTCTTCAATCGGCTGCGCACTACCGCGTCACCACTCGCGGGCGCCGGGTCCGGTGTCGTCAATGCGTCGGCAGCCCTCGGCGTCTCCTCCACGGGCACACCGACACCGAGCGGCGCCCCTAGCTCGAGCAGCAGCCAGCAACCGAGCAAGCAGGCAAGCCCGTCAGCCAAGGCCTCGCCGAGTCCCAGCGCGGTTGTGGAGACAGTGATCCCTGCACCCACGCCCAGCCCCGTCGTGCAACCTCCCTCTGGAGTCCCGGCGTCACCGGTCCCGATCACCACTCCGACGGCGCAAGCAGCGCCCGTCCTGTTGCGCCCGAGTAGCGACAGTGGCGACGACCTGCCGTTGGCGCCGGTGCTCCTGGCCGCCGTGCTCGCGCTGGGTGCTGCTGGTGCCGTGGCCTACGTTTTCCGCCAGGGAGCGACCCGCTAGTTGCTCAGCCGATGGTGCGGCGGGCCGCGTCGAGGTGTTGCTCGGCCTGTTGCCGTACGACCGGGTCGTGCGGGTCGGTGCCGGTGTCGTAGACCAGCTGCCAGGCCAGAACCTCCAGCCCGCGCTGGCGCCGACCGACGATGCGCACGCCACCGTTGGGGGCGAGCCGCCGGTGCGAGGACCACGCGACGCTGGCGGACACCCGGGCCCGCAGCACCTGCGGGAGGTCTGTCTGGTCACGCAGGTCGAGTGCCACAGCATGCTGCGCCCCGGTCCCCTGGACCTCGGCGAGCTCGGTGACGGTGAGCAGCGGCTGGACGAACGTCGCCTGCTCGATCTGCTCCCAGGTCAGCAGCCCGCGGCCGGGGAGGCGGAGCCCCTGGTCGGTGACGACGACCGGATCGCCATCCGTCGTCAGCGCCCACGCGACGCGGCGTTCGTCCGCGTTGAGG
>JBKJLP010000020.1:0-6651 GCA_046596735.1 Mycobacteriales bacterium
CTGGCGCTAGTAGTCCAGGGCGTACGCAGTGCCTGTTTCGGCGAAGTGCCCGACGTTGACGCACTCGGTCCGCCCGATCCGGATCCGCTGCTGGAGCGGCTGATGCACGTGCCCGAAAACCACCAGCTCCGGCTGGGTGTCGCGGATGGCGTCCAGGACCGCACTGCTCCCCCGTTCGAAGCGGCGCGCTTCCACGTCGTAGAGCAGCTCGGGTAGGTCCGGCGGGATGTGGCAGGCCAGCACGTCCACGCCCCCCACCGCCGCTACCTTGGCCGCGTAGTCCTCCTCACTGATCTCGTACGGGGTGCGCATCGGAGTTTGCAGTCCACCGCCCACGAACCCCCAGGTCTTGCCGCCGAGGTCGACGGTCTGGCCGTCCAGGACGGTGGCGTGGTCGGGGAGGTGCGCCGGCCACAGGTTGGGCACGTCGACGTTGCCGTAGGTGAGGTAGGTCGGGTCGGGCAGCACCGCGAACATCTCGGCGTATTGCTTGCCGACTTCCCGCTCGATGACCACGGAGGGCTCCTCATCCAGCCCGGCCCACAGCGAACGTGACCACGTTCGCGCCTCGTCGAAGCGACGCTCGGTGCGCAGTCCGACGAGTTGTTCCGCGGCCTCCCGCCCGAACAGCCGGGCGAAGATGCCGTTGCCCAGGTCGTGGTAGTCGAGGTAGACGACAAAGTCGCCCAGGCAGACCAGGGCATCGGCGCCCCGGCCGGCCTCGGCCAGGGCTGCGGTGTTGCCGTGGACGTCGCTGACCACGTGGACACGCATGGGTGCAGTTCTAGCCGAACAGGAGCCCGACCAGCACGACCAGCGCGAGGAACGCCAGGACCACGCCCGCCGCCAGCCCGAACCGCTGTCCGCGACCGAGCCTGGTCAGGTCACCAACGAGCGGCAACTCGAGCAACGGTGCGTCGTCGCGGGCAGCCGCGAGGAAGCCGGCCCCGCAATTGCTGCAGGTGTCGCGCTCGAAGGAGTTGCCCGTCCCGCATCCCGTGCACGGCCACGTCGGCGTGCGAGCCGCGACGGGGACGACCGTCGCGTCGACCTCCAACCCGACCGGCGGCGGCGGCTCAACGACTGGAGTCGGCGGCTCGGGCTCGGGCTCGGGTGGCTTAGGTCGCAGGTCGGCGTAACAGAGGGTGCACCAGGGCGCACCAGGCCGCAGCGCGGCACCGCAGGCGGGGCAGGCGCTAGGGGCGGTCACGCGTACACGGTAGGAGAACGACGCGTTCGGGATACGTTGGCTACTCATCCGCGTGTCGTGCGCGCCACCGATCGAGGAGCCGGTCTTGACGGAGTACTCCACCCCCCAGGTGCTCGAGGTCCCGCCGGAGGCGTGTCTGCTCGACGCCGTCGCGGACAACGCGAGCCGTTCGCCGGGCGACGTGGTCTTCAGTCGGCGTGCCTCCGCGGGCTGGGCTCCGGTGACCGCGAAGGAGTTTGCCGACGAGGTCGCCGCCCTCGCATCCGGCCTCATCGCCTCCGGCGTCGCGGCAGGTGACCGCGTTGGACTCATGAGCAAGACCCGGTATGAGTGGACGCTGTGCGACTACGCGATCTGGACCGCCGGGGCGGTGACCGTCCCGATCTATGAGACGTCCTCCGCCGAGCAGGTGCAGTGGAACCTCAGCGACTCGGGTGCGGTGGCGGTCATCGTCGAGAGCCTCGAGCACGCGGCTGTCGTGGCCGACGTGCAGGGTGACCTGCCCGACGTCACGCAGGTCTGGCAGATGGACGCCGGCGATCTCACCGCGCTGGCCGCTTCCGGCCGCGACGTCCCTGCTTCCGCCCTGGCCGAGCGCCGCGCGACACTGAGCACCGACTCGCTCGCGACGATTATCTACACGTCTGGCACGACCGGTCGCCCCAAGGGCTGCGAGCTGACCCACGGCAACCTGGTCGGCACCGGCCGGAGCGCCGGCATCGTCTTCAAGGAGCTGTTCAACCCGCAGGGCTCGACCCTGCTGTTCCTGCCGTTGGCGCACGTCTTCGCCCGGCTGATCCAGATCGGCTGCGTCGAGACGCGGGCCCGCATGGGGCACACGTCGGACATCAAGAACCTGCTGGCCGACTTCGGCACGTTCTCGCCGACCTTCATTCTTTCGGTGCCGCGCGTGTTCGAGAAGATCTACAACTCGTCGCGTCAGAAGGCGCACGGCGACGGTAAGGGCAAGATCTTCGACCTCTCCGAGAAGGTCGCCATCGCCTACAGCGAAGCCCTCGATGGGGGCGGTGCGTCGCTCCCGCTGCGTCTGCAGCACGGGCTGTTCGACAAGCTCGTCTACAGCAAACTGCGCGCGGCGATGGGCGGCAAGGTCGCGTGGGCGGTTTCCGGTGGCGCCCCGCTCGGCGCCCGGCTGGGGCACTTCTTCCGCGGCATCGGCGTGACGATCCTGGAGGGCTACGGGCTCACCGAGACGACCGCCGCCGGCACGGTCAACACCCCGGACATGATCAAGATCGGGTCCGTCGGGCGCCCGTCCCCCGGCGTCACCGTACGGATCGCCGAGGATGGCGAGATCCTCATGAAGGGCGAGCACGTCTTCCGCGGTTACTGGCACAACGAGGCAGCGACGGCCGAGGTGAAGGGCGACGGCTGGTTCCACAGCGGCGACATCGGCCAACTCGACAGCGAGGGCTTCCTGACCATCACCGGTCGCAAGAAGGAGCTGATCGTCACCGCCGGCGGCAAAAACGTCGCGCCGGCAGTCCTTGAGGACCGGCTCCGCTCCCACCCGCTGATCAGCCAGTGCATGGCCGTCGGCGACCAGCAGCCGTTCATCGCGGCGCTCGTGACGCTGGACCCGGAGGCGATCACGGCCTGGGCGGCCGGTAACGGTAAGCCTGCAGACCCGGCCAAACTCACCGAGGACCCGGAGCTGCTCGCCGAGATCCAGGGCGCGGTCGACGAGGCCAACAAGGCCGTGTCCAAGGCCGAGGCGATCCGCAAGTTCACGGTGCTGCCGATCGACTGGACCGAGGAGGGCGGGCAGCTCACGCCGTCGCTCAAGCTCAAGCGGTCTGTGGTGATGAAGGAGTTCGCCCCCGACGTCGACGCCCTGTACGCGGGGAGCCCGCAGTAGCCGGGCCACAACGACGCGAGCCCGATGGCAACATCGGCTCGCCGATTGCGGCGTTCCGTGCCATCCTGCTCGCGCTCTGCGGCGTGCTCGCGGCAGTGCCAGGCAGTCACCACTCGGCGCTCGGCGTACTCCTTGGCCTCGGCATCGGGGCGCTCATCGTTTACCGACTGCCGCTGTCCCGTGCGGGCCGGATCGGGGTGGCGTACGGCGAACAGATGGTCACCGCTTTGGCCGTCACCCTCACTGGCGGGTCGGAAAGCCCCCTGCTTCCGTACCTGCTTGCCCCCGCGTTTGCACTCGGGCTGCTGTCCCGCCCCCGGGCTGTCCTGCAAGGCGCAGTCGTCGCTGCCGTGTGGCTGGTCACCGGGCGCGTGCAGGGGGTGGGCCAGGACCGGCTTCAGGACTTTGCTATCACCTCGGCCGAGTGGGTGCTGCTCGGGGTAGGTATCGGCCTGGTCGCTGCCTGGGCCCGCACTCTGACGGCTGGCGACGAGCCTCGCGTCGACTACAGCCAGGCCCGCGCCTTGCTCGAGCAGCTCCGCAGCGTCACGCGCGGCCTCCCCGGCGGCCTCGACGCGCACTCGGCTGCCGAAGCGCTGCTCGATGCGGCGGCCCTCACCTCACCCAGCGCTCGCTCAGCGGTGCTGGCCCAGACCAGCCCGGGCGGCGCACTCGTGCCGCTCGTGGTTCGTGGCGCCCGACGGGTGCCCTGGCGCACGCCGCTGACCGAGCCGGGCCCGCTGCAGCGGGCGTGGGACGAACTGCAGCCGGTGATCGACCGCCGTATGGCCGACAAGCACGGCCGGCGCCATGCCACCAGCCTGGCCGTCTTCCCCCTGGTCAGCGACGAAGCAGCGTTCGGCGTCGTCGTCCTCGAGGCGTTCGACCCCGACGCCTTCTCGCCCGAGCAGGTCGACGCGATCGCCGCACAGACGCGCCAACTGTCACTTCGACTGGAGACCGCGCTGCTGTTCGATGAGGTGCGTAGCCTCGCCACCGTCGAAGAAAGGGACCGGCTGGCCCGGGAGATGCACGATGGGATAGCGCAGGAGTTAGCGTCCGTCGGCTACCGGCTCGACGCGCTACGTGTTGACGCGTCCAAACTGGACGACGGGCTCGCGGCCTCCGTCACCGAGTTGCGGCGCGATCTCACTGAGCTGATCGGCAACCTGCGGCTGTCGATCACCGATCTCAAGACGAGCGTGTCGGCTGACCGCGGCCTGGGCTCGGCCCTGTCGTCCTACGTTCACGCGATCGGCTCTGGACACCAGCTCTCTGTCCACCTGTCCCTGCACGAGTCGGCACTACGGCTGCCGGCAGAGCAGGAAGTGGCGCTGTTCCGGGTGGCTCAGGCGGTGGCGCAAAACGTGCGCAGGAACGGACGCGCGGCCAATCTATGGGTCACACTGACGGTCGACCCTCCGTCCGCGCGGCTGTTGCTCGAACACGACGGTCCGGTCGAGGAGCACGACATCGACGACGTCGACGGCGTCTCCGACCGCTTGAAAATGCTTGGTGGCTCGCTACATGTCTCGAGGCAAACAGGCGGCAGATTGAGTGTCGAAGCGGTGTTCGAGGGGGGAAGCGATGTCGATCACGATCCTGCTCGTCGATGACCACGCGCTGATCCGGCAAGGACTGCGGCGGGCGTTCGAACAGACAGACGACCTCACGGTGGTCGCTGAGGCGGCCAGTGTCGACGAGGCCCTGGTCATGCTGCGCGCGCACGAGCCTGACGTCGCCGTGGTCGATGTCAACCTCGGCGAAAGCAGCGGCATCGACTTGGTCCGGCAGGTCCGCATCGACCGACCGACGATCGGCCTGGTCGTCCTCACGATGTACGACGGCGACGACCACTTGTTCAGCGCTCTCGACGCCGGCGCCTCGGCCTTCGTCCGCAAGAGCGCCCCCGCCGAGGACGTCGCTGCGGCGGTGCGTCAGGCGGCGGCCTCGCCCACCGCCTTCTCGGCGGCCGACCTCGGGGCGGCGATGCGACGGCGGATGACCAAGGCGACCGTGCAGTTGACTCCCCGCGAGAACGAGATTCTGCAACTGCTTGGCCAGGGCTTATCGGTCGCTCAGGTTGCCAGCCAGCTCTTCATTAGCCAGTCGACGACCAAGACCCACATGTCCAAGCTCTACGACAAGCTTGGCGCCGCGAATCGGACGCAGACCGTGATGGCCGCGGTTCGCCTCGGGCTGCTCAGCGCAGAGCAAACTGCCCCGTAACACTCCCTACGGCCGTGGTCAATGGGGCGATCGGACCGTCTTCCTGTCCGGCTGAGCGGTTGTCCAATTTTCTTCCCGAGAAGACCCTCTAACTACGGCAAACAGGCGTACAAACGTGGTGAGGATGTTGGGATGACCGGCAGGTCGGAGTCCAGACGGTGGGCTATGTGGGGTCTGGTGTTCACGGCGCAGAGCGTCGCGCTGGTTCTCGCCGCACTGTCCATCGCCGTGCTCGTCGGGCTGGCGGTTCTGAACTGGTTGGAGCACGCCCAGTGAAGTTGCGGAAACAGGACAGCGCCCCTGCACCGGCGTCGTCGCGTCGGACCGCGAGGCACGCGGCGCCTCAGGGCCCCCCGCAGCCGGTGGACGGCAACCTGGCTCAGGCACCGGTGCTGGAGAGGCCTGAGGACTGGCAGCCGCTCGGCGAGATGCTCGTAACGCGCCACGCGGTGTCCACCTCGCAACTCAACGAGGCCTTGCTGCAGCAGTCGGCGTCGGGCAAGCGCGTTGGCACGCTGCTCGTCGAGCTGGGCGCGCTGAACGAGCTTGACCTTGCCGAGGTTCTCGCCGCCCAACTCTCCCTGGCGCTGGTTGACCTGAGCCAAGAGACGCCCGAGCCGGCCGCCGTGAGCGCACTGCCCGAGTCGATCGCCCGCTCGCACAATTGCATCCCGATGATGCTCACCGATCAGACGCTGTTGGTCGCCGTTGCCGACCCGACCCAAGAACTGCTTTCCCTCCTGCACCGTGAGACCAGCCTGGACGTGACCCTCGTCGTCGCGCCGTACTCCGAGATCCGCCGGGCCATCGACACGAGCTATCGCTCGCTCACCGGCATCGACCAGTTCGTCACCGAGTTTCAGAAAACCTCGAAGGCACTGCGGGGTCCGGCGCTGACGTCGGAGTCGCAGACCGATGATGCGCCGATCGTGCAGGTCGTCAACAAGATCATCACGCAGGCGTTGCGTGACCGAGCGTCCGACATTCACATTGAGCCCCAGGACGAGCGGCTGCGCATTCGCTTCCGCATCGACGGGGCGCTGCACGACGTCTTGGCCCTGCCGGCCGAGATGGCGCCGGCGCTGACGTCGCGGCTGAAGATCATGGCCGGGATGAACATCGTCGAGCGACGGCGCCCGCAGGACGGTCAGATCGCGATGGACGTCGACGGTCGTTCCGTGGACATCCGGGTCGCCACCACCGGAGTGATCTGGGGCGAGAAGGTGGTGCTCCGGATCCTCGACAAGAGCCGACCGCTCTACAAGCTCAACGATCTCGGTATGCCGCCCGACACGCACGCGGAGTTCTCCCGGCTCGTGCGCTCGCCGTTCGG
>JBKJLP010000054.1:0-2944 GCA_046596735.1 Mycobacteriales bacterium
CGGGGCGTCGTTGATCCCGTCACCGACCATGACCAGCGGGCCGCCCGCGAGGTCGCGCTCGGACCGCACGGCATCGACCTTGTCGGCGGGGGCACGGTCCGCCAGAACGCCATCGAGCCCGACGGCGGCTCCGACGAGCTCCGCCACCGAGTGGTGGTCGCCCGTCACCATGACGATCCGGGTGAACCCGGCGCGCCGCAGGCTGCGCACGGCCCGCGGCGTCTCCGGGCGGATGGGGTCATGGAGCACGAGCGCACCGGCGAGGTGGCCATCGACCCCGATGAACACGTTCGTCGCGCCCTCCAGGGTGTTGCGGCGGCGCAGCTCACGGACCCAGCGCGGCAGGCCGTCGTCACCGGCCACGAATCCGGCAGACCCGACCGTCACCGTCCGTCCATCGACCTTGCCCGTGACTCCCGCGCCCGGTGTCTCGACGACATCGGTCGGGATCGGCAGGACGAGGCCGCGCTTGCGCGCAGCGTGCACGATCGCTGACGCGAGGACATGCGGGGACGCCTGCTCCAGGGCCGCCGCGAGCCGCAGGACCTCGTCGGGTTCCATCTCGATCGCTTCGATGGACGCGAGATTCGGCCGGCCGGCCGTGAGGGTCCCGGTCTTGTCGAACAGGAGGACCCGGGCGCGAGCGAGGGTCTCCAATGGCCCGCCGCCTTTGACGATGATCCCCCGTCGGGCCGCCCGCGAGATCCCGGCCACGATCGCGATCGCCGCAGCCAAAAGCAACGGACACGGGGTCGCGACGACGAGGACGGCCAGGGCGCGAGCAGGATCGCCCGAGATGGCCCACGCGAACCCGGAGGTCGCGAGGGCGACCGGCACGAAGACGAGGGCGTACCGATCGGCGAGGCGGACGAACGGGGCCTTGGCTCGGCTCGCCTCCCCCACCAGACGCACGATGCCCGCATACGTACTCGAGTCGGCGGTCGCCGTGGCCCGGAGGTCGAACGGGCTCCCGGCATTGACGACGCCGCTCGAGACGGGATCGCCGTCCTCCCGGTTGACGAGCCGGCTCTCGCCCGTCAGCGCGGATTCGTCCAGGACCGCCGGCGCGCCACGGACCAGTCCGTCCACTGGCACGACCTCGCCCGGGCGGACCAGGAGGCGGTCACCGGGCTGGACGGTGGCGATGGGCACGGTTTCGAGACCCGTCGCGACGTAACGGTGGACGTTCTGCGGTGCGCGGCCCAGGAGCGCGGTGAGCTCCCGGCGCGCGCGGCCTTCGGCATAGGTCTCCAGCGCCTCACCCGTGGCGAGCATCACCGCGATGAGGGCCGCCGCGAACGTCTCGCGGAGTGCGAGGGCACCGCCGATCGCGAGGATCGCGATGACGTCGACACCGGCCTCGCGAGCCAGCAGGTCACGCACGATCGAGAACAGGAGCCGGGTACCCACGAAAACGGTCGGGACCGTCCACGCCCAGATCGCGAGGTCATTGCGCCCGGCCCAGGTCAGCACCAGGCCGGCCACGAGCCCGACCACCGTCAGGCCGAGTAGCGCGAACGGCCGCGCGAGGGACACCCCCACCGCCACCCGGGTCGACCTCATGTGCGTTCCCGTCCGGGCGGCAGCTTGTGCCGGAGTGCCGTGAATCGGTCCGCACCCGGATCCTGGGCAGCGGGCGACTCGGCGGCGGCGCTTGGGTCGGTCACACGGACATTGTGGGGGTTCAGACAGCCGCGGCAGTCGTCGGCTGCACCGCGACAAGGCCGACCGGTTCGTGCCAGTGGAGCGGCCGGGAGCAGGTAGACTCGGCGGGTCCCACTGACCGGCTTCCAACGGAGACCTCCATGACCGGCACGCCGATCGACACGATCGAGATCGTCTGGCTCGTCGAAGCGACGTACGCCCCCGATGCGGCCGAAGCCCGGGTCCCGTTCCGCGCCCGCCACCTGGCCCGGATCGTGGAGCTCAAGGAGGCCGGCGTCATCATCGAGGCGGGCGCCTACCTCGACATGTCGGCGTCCTTCATCCTGCTGCGGGCCGCCGACGAGGGGGCCGCGCTGGAGATCGCCCGAGGTGACATCTACATGGCCAACGGTGTCTGGGTCGAGGTCCGGGCGCGTCCCTTCGGTCGGGTGGTCAGGACGGGCTCCGTCGGATCCTGACCTCGTCCACGTCGCGTGGGTCGTGCAGCACCACCACCTGGTCGAACCCCTCCGCGCGCAGGCCGCCACCCGGGCCGTCGAGCGACGATCGCAGGCGACCGAGATGGCGGCGCACGACGGCCTCATCGACCACCCGTCCCGATCGTCCCGCGTTCCGTGCCACGACCACGGCCGGTGGCAGGTCCAGCACGAGCGCCAGACTTGGGACACCGGCCGCCGCGGCCCGGGCAAGCAGTGCGCGGCGAGCCTTGCGCTCCACGTTGGTCGCATCGACGACGGTCAGCAGCCGGTCCCGAAGCCGCCGATCCAGCTCACGATGGAGTCGCCCGAATGCGGCATTCGTGGCGTGCTGGTTCGCCTCGTCGCCGGAGATCAACGCCCGCAGGGCATCCGACGACACGATCTCGGATGGCCCGAAGTGACGCGCCGCGAACGTGCTCTTGCCGCTGCCGGCTGCGCCGACCAGGATCACCACGCTCGGGTCCGGGATGACGATCTCGGCCACGTTCCCGATCATGCGCCATCGCCCGTCCATCAGGCGCGCACGCGCGAAGGGTCGGCGGTCTATGCGGTCGTCTATGTGGCGGTGCGTCGGACCTCGTAGCCACCACCCTCGGCCGCGCGGAGTTCGTAGACCGGCTGGTCGTACAGGGCCGGACCGCGACGGACGTGGCCATCGGTCAACCGGTAGCGCGCCCCATGCCACGGGCACTGGATGCAGCCGTCCACGACCGTGCCCTGCGGGAGCGGCCCACCGGCGTGGGCGCAGACCGCGTGCAGCGCGTGGACCGTGTCGCCCATCCGCACGAGGACGAGCTCGT
>JBKJLP010000117.1:0-3815 GCA_046596735.1 Mycobacteriales bacterium
GCAATGCCGTCTTGGCGCAAGGGGCCGCCACGCTGGGTCGTGGCGGTCGCCTCCTGATGGTCGGCATGTCACTCGATCCGATCGAGCTCGGCATGGGGGCGCTGTTCGCCTTCCAGAACCACGCATTACTCGGTCACCTGGGCTACACCAAGACCGACCTCGACACGGTCGTCGACTTGGTGGCCACCCGCCGCCTGGACGTGTCAGCGTCGATCAGCGCGACCATGCCCCTCGAGGACGTAGCGGCGGGTGTCGAGCAACTACGCAGCAAGGAGGGCAACCCGGTCCGTCTGGTACTCACCCCCTGACCAGCCGAAACCGGTCGTATCCTCCAAGCACCGCAACGCTCCACGATCAAGGGGGATCCCCGCGTGACCACGATCGACCGACCGTCGACGCACGACTTTGACACCACCGTCCGCCCGCAGGACGACTTGTTCGGCTATGTCAACGGCGCGTGGACCGCGTCCGTGACGATCCCGGAGGACCGCGCGGTCTACGGGTCCTTCGATGTCCTTCGCGATGAGGCCGAACTCAACGTGCGGGCCATCATCTCCGACGCCGCTCAAGCCGCCGCCGCCGAGGGCAGCGAGCAGCGCAAGATCGGCGACCTGTTCGCGAGCTTCATGGCCGAGGACGCGATCGAGGCGGCTGGCGCCGCGCCGTTGCAGCCGCTGTTCGCGCAGGTCGATGCCGTGACCGACCGCGACAGCCTCGTCCGGCTGTTCGGCGAGCTCGCCCGCAAGGGCGTCGCGGGTCCGCTCGGCTTCGGCGTGACGGTCGACCGCGGAAACCCCTCCCGCTACCTCATGCACATGGTGCAGAGCGGCCTCGGCCTTCCGGATGAGTCGTATTACCGCCTCGAGGAGCACGCCGAGACGCTGAAGAAGTACGAGGCGTTGGTCGCCACGATGCTCGGTCTGGCCGGCGTCGGCGGCGCCGACGAAGCCGCCGCCATCGTCAGCCTCGAGATCAAGATGGCCAAGGCGCACTGGGATCGCACCTCGCTGCGCGACGCGGTCAAGACCTACAACCTCAAGACGGCCGCCGAGGTCACCGCGCTGCTGCCGACCGCGGCACTGTTGTTCGAGGCCGCCGGAGTCAGTGAGAGCGCCTGGGCCGAGGTCTGCGTGATGCAGCCCGACGTGGCCGAGGCCGTCACCGTCTTGCTCGACGAGGTCGACCTCGCCACGTGGCAGACCTGGCTGAAGTGGAAGATTGTCTCGACCCACGCGCCGTACCTGTCGAATGACTTTGTCGAAACCAACTTCGATTTCTTCGGGCGCACCCTCACGGGAGCACCCATGCTGCGCGAGCGGTGGAAGCGCGGGGTGGCTCTCGTCGAGGGCGTGATGGGTGAGGCGGTCGGCAAGCTCTACGTCGAGCGGCACTACCCGGTGGCGGCCGAGGCCAAGATGGCCGTGCTGGTCGACAACCTGCTGGAGGCCTACAAGCTGCGGATCGCTGAGTTGGACTGGATGGCGGATGAGACCCGCCAGCGGGCGCTCGGTAAGCTCGCCGCCTTCCGGCCCAAGATCGGCAAGCCGATCACCTGGCGCGACTACACCGATCTGCAGATCTCCGCGGACGACCTGATCGGCAACGTTGGACGGGCTACGGAGTTTGGCTTCGCCTACAACGTCGGCAAACTCGACGGGCCGGTCGACCGCGACGAGTGGCACATGACGCCGCAGACGGTCAACGCCTACTACAACCCGCCGATGAACGAGATCGTCTTCCCGGCCGCGATCCTGCAGCCGCCCTTCTTCGACGCCGACACCGACCCGGCCTACAACTATGGCGCCATCGGAGCGGTGATCGGGCACGAGATCGGTCACGGCTTTGACGATCAGGGCTCGCGGTACGACGGTGACGGCACGCTGCGCGACTGGTGGACCGAGGACGACCGCACCCGGTTCGATCTGAAGGTCAAGGCGCTTATTGAGCAGTACGACGCGTTCACCCCGCGGGGGCTCGAGCCCACCCACAAGGTCAAGGGCGCGCTCACGGTCGGCGAGAACATCGGTGACCTCGGTGGCGTGGCGGTGGCCCACCACGCCTACCGGCTGAGCCTTCAGGGTGAAGAGCCCGCCGTCATCGACGGGCTCACCGGCGACCAGCGCTTCTTCGTGGGCTGGGCGTTGGCCTGGCGGGTTGCCAGCCGCGAGCAGGAGGCGATCCGCCGACTCACGGTCGACCCGCACTCGCCGCCGGAGTTCCGCGCCAACGTCGTACGCAACATCGCAGCATTCCACGACGCGTTCGAGACCAAGCCTGGCGACGGCCTGTGGCTCGACCCGCAGGAGCGCGTCACCATCTGGTGACCTGGTGCGACGACGAAGGACCCGGCCTGTTGGCCGGGTCCTTCGTCGTTGACGACGGTGCGATCAGGCGGTGCTGGCCGAACCGGTGTCGTCGGTGCTCGACGGCGCGGCGTCCCGGGGCGGACCCTGGCGGTCGCCGTCGCCGCGCGGACCCTTGGCCACCCGGTCGACCTGCTCGGTAATCCGGTCCTTCAGGGTCGCCTTGATCCTGTCTGCCTGGGCCTGCGTGATGCGGCCTGCCTCGACGGCGCTGGCCAGCTTGGCTTCGGCGGCCTTGACCAGGTTGGCGATCAGCGTGTCCTTGCTGATGCCCTGGGAAGTGGCGATCTGGGAGAGGGTCTTGCCGGCCTGCAGCTGCGTGCGCAACTCGGCCGGCGTGAGGCCCAGCACCTTGGCGACGGTGTCGGGGCGCAGATGCCCTGGACCGCGTTGGCCAGGTCCGGGGCCGCCGTGACCGCGCTGGGGAAGCTTCTCGTCCAGCGTGGTGGCCACCTTGTCGGCCTGCGCCTGGGTGATGGTCTTGTCCGAGACCAACCCCTTGAGCGCCTCGGTGAAGGCGTTGACGCGGCCGGAGACTCCGGTGCTCGAGCTCGTGCCGTCCGTGCTGCCCGCGGCGCTGGCGAAGCCGGGGCCGACGAGCAGTCCACCGGTCAGGCCGATGCCGCCGATCACGGCTGCAGTGGCGATCTTCTTGCGCATGGCGTTCCTCCGTCGTCCGGGGCCGCTGATCGGCCTGTGACAACAACCTGCCGGTCAGCCCTGTGAACGATATGGGCCGCACCTGTCAGGAACCTGTGAGTTCCTTCGTACGCGCAGAACGCCGGTCGAGCAGGTACTTCACGCCGAGGACGACGACGAGGGCGTAGACCCAGCCCAGCAGCAGGTCGGCGACGTAATGCTCGCCGCCGTAGACCAGCGTGAGCGCCATCAGCAGGACGTACAGCGACAGCAGGCTGCGGCCCAGCCAGCGGGTCATCGGCCAAAAAAAGACCAGCAGCATCATCGGGATCCCGCCATGCAGCGAGGGCATGGCGGCTACCCGGTTGGAATAGGCGGCGCCCCGCTCGACTGCGGAGTTGACGGTCGCTCCGCCCATCGCGCGCAGGGTGTCTCCGACGACGCGGGTCACCTCGGGCAGGTAGCCGTTGGCCGGTAACCCCGCCATCCACGGCGGCGCAGCGGGGTAGGCGGCGTAGGTCAGCAGGGTGAGGAACGTCAGCGCGACCAGCGTCCATACATAGCGCCGGTAGAGGCGATAGCTCACCATCCACAGCACGAGCGCAACGCCAAGAGACGCGACGAAGTGCGAGAAGTAGACCGGCACCGCAACGGTGTCCCACCAGTGCACGACGCCCGGGTCGTAGAAGTGCTGCTGGAGGGTGACCGTTGGGACGGTGCCGCCGAAGAGCCACTCGTCGATGCGGATCATCTCGGTGACGTGCGCGCGGGCCGTGATGCTCGGGATCTTGGGATCGGCGGCCAGCTGCGGGA
>JBKJLP010000146.1:0-2617 GCA_046596735.1 Mycobacteriales bacterium
CCGCCGTGGGTGACCCACGCCTTGGCGCCGTCGACCACGTACTCGTCGCCGTCACGGACCGCGCGCGCCTTGAGCGCAGCCGCGTCAGAGCCGCTGTCGGCCTCGGACAGGCAGTAGGCGCCGAGCAATTCGCCGCCGAGCATGTCGGGCAGCCAGCGCTGCTTTTGCTCCTCGGTGCCGAAGGCGCTGAGCGGGAAGCACGACAACGTGTGCACGCTGACGCCGAGCGCCACGGCCAGCCAGCCGCGGGCAAGCTCCTCGAGGACCTGGAGATACACCTCGTACGGCTGGCCGCCCCCGCCGTAGGCCTCCTCGTACGGAAGGCCCATCAGGCCGGCCTTGCCCAGGGTGCGGAAGAGCTCGCGCGGGAACTCGGCGCGCGACTCCATCTCGGCGGCCCGGGGCGCCAACTCGTTGTCAGTAAGGTCGCGCGTGAGCTCGAGCAGCGACTCGGCCTCTGGGGTCGGCAGGCTGCGCAGAACGGTCGGCATCTGTCGAGGCTATCGCCGCTGCCCTGTGCTGGCCCAGGTGCAAGGGTGGGGGCGTGCCTGGACAACTGACCGTCATCGACGCCCCCTCCCTGTGGTACCGCGCGTTCCATGGCGTGCCGGAGTCCGTCGTCGCCCCAGACGGCTCACCCGTCAATGCCGTACGAGGGTTCATCGACCTGGTCGGGCGCATCGTCAAGGACACCCGACCATCACGGCTCGTGTGCTGTCTCGATCTGGACTGGCGGCCCGCGTTCCGGGTCGCCGCGGTCCCGTCGTACAAGTCGCACCGACTGACCGAGAACGGTGCGGAGGCCGAGCCCGAAACGCTGGCGCCACAGGTGGCGATCCTGTTGGAAGTGCTGCCCGCGCTCGGCGTGGCGATCGCCGGCGTCGAGGGTTACGAGGCCGACGACGTGCTCGGCACTCTGGCGACGCGCGAGCCCGGCGCCGTCGACGTCGTCACCGGAGACCGTGACCTGTTTCAGCTGGTCGACGACGTCAAGCCGGTGCGCGTCATCTACACGGTCGAAAAGATGCGGCCGTACGACGAGAGCGCCGTGGCTACCCGCTTTGGCATTCCGGGCAAGGGCTACGCCGAATTCGCGGTGCTTCGTGGTGACCCGAGTGACGGACTGCCCGGGGTCAAGGGTGTTGGCGACAAGACCGCGGCGGCGTTGATCAGCCGGTTCGGCACCGTCGAGGACGTGGTGGCGGCTTTGGATAGCGGCAGCGAGGACGGCTTCCCGGCCGGCAGTCGGGCCAAGCTCGACGCTGCCCGTGATTACCTCGCGGTCGCCCCCGCGGTCACCCGCGTCGTTCGTGATCTGCCGGTGCCCGTTCTCGACGACGCGCTCCCCCACTCACCGCGCGACTCGGCCGCGCTGCTGGCCCTGTCCGACCGTTGGGGGCTGGAGTCGCCTCTCAACCGCTTCCTGGCCGCCTGTGAGGTTGCGTACAGCGACTGACGACACACTCCATTCCGCGGGTGCGATGGGCCTTTGTGGGGCACACTCGTACTCGTGAGTAACAAGCCGTTCTCGGTGCTCAGCCGAGTCGCCGATCTCGCCGACGCTGCGGCGTCGGAGGTCGACGTGCTCGTCGTCGGCATGGGGGCGACCGGCGCCGGTGTCGCACTCGACGCGGCTTCGCGGGGCCTGCGCGTGGCGGTCATCGACAAGGGCGACTTGGCTAGCGGCACGAGCTCCAAGAGCAGCAAGTTGGTGCACGGCGGGCTGCGCTACCTGGAGAACTACGAGTTCGGTCTGGTCCGCGAGGGGGTGGTCGAGCGGCAGTTGCTGATGCGTCTCGCCCCGCACTTGGTGCGGCCGATGGACTTCCTCTACCCGGTCTGGCCCGAGACGGCCAAGCGGCGCCTACTCGGGTTGGGCCTGACGACGTACGACGTCTTTGCCTTTGCCAGCCTGGGGATTCGTTCCAGCGACCTGCGCCGGCACGAAAAGATCAGCGCTGACGAGGCGATCGAGCTGGCCCCGGCGCTGCGCGATAGCGAACTCGCCTACTCCTACCTCTACGGCGACTGCGGCACTGACGACGCCCGACTGGTGCTGGCGGTCGTGCAGACGGCCCGCCGGTTCGGCGCGCTCGCGGTCACCTACGCCGAAGTCGTCGGACTGCTCACCGACGACGACGGCAAGGTCAGCGGCGCCACCGTCGCAGACCGGCTCACCGGCGACAGTGTCACGATCCGCGCGCGCCACGTCGTCAATGCCACCGGCGTGTGGGTCGACAACCTTCAAGGGCTGGAAGAGCCAGGACGCGCACCCCTCGTGCAGCCGAGCAAGGGTGTCCACGTCGTCGTCCCGCGCGAGCGGTTGCCCCTGCTGCAGGCCAGCATTCTGCTGCCGTCCAAGCAGGGCGACGGACGCTCGATGTTCGCGATTCCGTGGGGTGCGCAGACGATTCTGGGCACCACCGACACGCCGTACGACGGCTCGCTCGAGGACTTGTCGCTGACCGCAGCTGACCTGCAGTACGTCCTCGCGGCCGGTAACGACGTCTTCCATCGCGACCTCAGCGCCGAGGACGTCCTCGGCGCGTGGGCCGGCGTGCGGCCGCTGCTGCGCGAGGCTGGCTCTGGCTCCATGTCCGACCTGAGCCGCCGGCAC
>JBKJLP010000190.1:0-17601 GCA_046596735.1 Mycobacteriales bacterium
TTGACCGCTGAAGATGCTGCCGGCGATCCAGCGGTCAACTAGCTCGCGGCGTGGGCATCCTCGGCGCGGCGTACGGCGTTGGCGTCGTCTTGCTCTCGACCCGGACCCGGCGCCCCTCCCTGGTGCAGTACGCCGGCGCTGCCGGAGCTGTCTTCGTGGGTGCCCTGCTGGTCCTGCCCGACGTCACCGGCGGCGCGAGCTTGCCCTCGCTGATCACCGAGGCCGTTCGCGGCGGGGGACTGGGCATGCCACCCGTCGCCTTCGATCCCGGCTGGCGTTTCTTGTTACTGGTCACCACCGCGCTGCTCGGCGAGGCCGCAGCGGGCCTAGCGCTCGGCACCGACCGACCGCGGCTCGCCGCCGTAATCGCGCTCCCCCTCGTCATCGGCGCGGCACTGCTCCAGCCCCCCGGCGGTGAGGTCGTCGGCACGCTGGTCGCGCTGCTGCTGCTCGTCGCCTCGCTCAGCGTTTCTCTCGGCGCCGACCAGGCCGACGACGGCGGCGAGGGCGGGGCCGGAGCGCGGTTCCAGCTCCAACGCCTGGCCCGCGGTGCCGCGGCCCTTGTCGTGCTCGGCGGCTTGCTGGCCGGCACGGCGCAGCTCGGCTTCCTGTTCCCCGAGGCCAGCTCGGACCAGGTCGTACCTCCGATGCGACCGCAGCTGCCGCCGCCGACACCTGACCGAGTGCTGTTTACGGTGCAGTCCGAGCGCCCCGTCACCTGGCGCCTCGGCACCCTCGATGTCTACCGCGAGACGGCCTGGCTGACCCCGCCGTTCGACACCGGACGACTGGTCGCACTCACCGGTGCCGGTCAGATTCCGGCAACACCGCCCGAGGACAGCAGAGGTCCCCTGACGAGCGGCAGAACGTTCACCGCGACCTTCACCATCGCCGGGAGTTCAGGCAAGACGCTGCCGGCCTTAGCCAACCCGGTAGCGGTTTCTGGCGGGCCTGCGGTCGACTACGACCCGCGCACCCAGTCCCTGCGCATCACCGGCACGCGACCGCGCAGCGGCACGACGTACACGGTGCTGGCCGCCGTGCCGCCGACCGGCGCCGAACTGACCAAGGCGACGCCACCTGGCCCGGCGCAGCAGGAGTTCCTCTCTGTACCGCCGCCCCCCGCAGAGGTCAGCGCGCTGCTTGCCGATGCACCGCAAAACCCCTTCGCGCGACTGCAGTTCGTCCGCCGTGCCTACTTCGCCAAGGTCGTGGCGGCAGGCGCCGGCCAGCCGGTCGACGTCCCGCCGTCGCGCGTCGTGGAGATGCTCACCGGCGAGCCCGCGACGCCGTATGAGATCACCGCGGGCGAGGTGCTGCTCGCGCGGTGGGCCGGCGTCCCGGCCCGGATCGGCTATGGCTACTTCGGCGGCCAAGCCGTCAAGGGCGACCCCAAAGCGGTGGAGATTCGACCGCGCAACGGCGCCACCTGGCTTGAGGCCCACTTTGGCGGATCGGGCTGGGTGCCGATCGTGGGCACGCCACCGCGCGCCCGGGTCACCCTGAACAAGGACCAGCAGAACGGCGACCCCTCCGTCCGTGCCTCCGACGAGCTGGCGCTCGTCACTTACGTCCCGGTGCGGTTACAGACGGTCCGGCTGCTCTATGTACTTGTGCGTTACTACGCCTCCATCGCCGTCCCCGTTGTACTCGGCGGCCTGTTGCTGCTCTTGCTGTTCCCGGCAGCGGTCAAGCGGGCCCGGCGTACGGCCCGAATCCGGGCTGCCACCCGGCTCGGCCGGCAGGCTCGGGTGGCCGCTGCCTACGCCGAACTACGGGACACCGCGACCGACTTGTCCATCGGCAACCCAGCGATGTCGCCGGTGGAGTTTGCCGACGCGATCGAGCCTGATCCTGAGCATCGTGAGCTCGCCTGGCTCGTCACCCGCGGGCTGTGGGGTGACCTGTCGCGCGACCTTCGCGACGACGACGTCGAGGCAGCCGAAAGCATGTCCCGCTCCGTGACCAAGCGGCTGCGGACCGCCCAGCCGGGCTTCAGCCGAGCTGCCGCCCTCAGTTCGCGAGCGTCACTAGCCACGCCGTGGACCCGAGAGCTGCCCACCCTGTGGCCGGCGCGGCAACGTGCCCGACGCCGACGGATCGTGCCCGGCGCGGTCGGACTCGTTCTCGTGCTGGTCGGCGGCCTCGTCTTCGGGCAACTGCGCGGCAGTGACGGCTCGGCACCGGCTGGTCCTGCCCTGGCATCCCGGGTCGCCCCCGCGACACTCGGCGACCTGCGCTTCGTCCCCGAGCTGCAGGCCCAGAAGGCTTACGCCGCAGCCGGCGAGACCTCCCTGGCTATCGATGGCCGCGTGTTCAGCATCCGCCAGGGTGATGTCGTCCAGGGCTCGCTGCAAGTGGCAGGTTTCGTGCCCGACGTGGACGTACGCAACAACCGGGTCCGGCAGCAGGTGCTCGATGGGCTCGGCAGCGGGCGGTTCCAGCCGGCCCGGATCGGCGAGGAGCGGGTCTTTCGCGTGCAGTTGCCGGAGCAGACTCTGCTGCTCGCCTTCGCGCGCAACGGCCGCTCCTACACGCTGATGGTGACGCGAGCCGCCTTCCCCAACCCTGAGCGGGTCTTCGGCGCGCTGCTCGCCTTCAGCCGAGGCGAGTCGCCGTCCGTGGTGGGACCGGCCGACGTCCCCGTACCGGATCCTCGCCGAGGGAGCGCCTCATGAGTCCGTCCCGCTTGGCCCTGGTCGGCGCCTGCCTGCTGCTGACTGCCTGCGGCTCCCCAACCAGGCCGCTGGACGTCGGGTTCAAGGAAGTCCCGAGCAGCGTCGTGCTCGGGGCGCAGACCAGCCCAACAGCGCAGCCCACCGCACCAGTATCGGCAGTGCCGCTCCCCCCGCCGCCGAGCGTGGTGAGCCTCCCGCCCCCCACCTTTGCCCTCCCTCCGCCCGGCGGCCCCGTTCCTCCGCCGCCGAGCATCCCGCCGGCCCCCACCTGCCCGGTGGCCGATCCGCTGGCCGCACCGAAGGTCGAAGCACCGACCACGATCGGCAAGCCACCCGTGGCCGCCGCCTACCTGTTCGACAACGTCGGCACGTTCTCGGTCAGCGGCGCCGACGCGCGCAGCGGAACCTTCCCCGAGCGCACCCTGCGGCTGTTCGGCAACGTCGCCGGCAGCGCGGGCGCGTTCACCTACGACGTCTCAGAGCGGATCGGCGACACCACGACGACGACCTCGTACCGGGTCCGCAGCCAGGCCGGGCTGCCCGACCTGGACGCCGGCATCTTCATCGACAAGATGACCTACGCCCGCGCCGACGGCTCGGCGTCGAACTTCACCCCGGTGCCCCCGCTCAAGCTCGCCACGTTGCCGCTGCTGCGCGGCGCAACGACCGATCAGCGCGGGGTCGATGCGCAGACGCAGACCGTCATGTCCTTCACCGCCACCGTCGAGGGCAAGGCGCGCGTGTTCGCCTGCGGTGAACCGCTGGACACCTGGACGATCCATCTCGCCAACGGCCAGCTGGTTAGCCCGACGCAGAACCTCACCTTCGACGCGACCTACCAGATGGGCACACAGTTCGGCGGCATCGTGCTCGCCGACTCCGTGGCCTTCCAAGGCGATGACGGCGACGCAGGCATCCAGCGCAGCAAGCGCGCCACCATCGCGTCCGTGCCGAGGACCCCGTGAGGCGGGCACTCGCCGTGCTGGGCCTGCTTGGTCTGATCGCTGGCTGCACCGGCGGCGGCTCGGGCCCACTGCGTCCGCCCCCCGCCGGCGCGTTGACCGGAGGCATCCTGCGGGTGGGGATCACCCAACCCGGCTCGGTCGACCCCGGCAACGATTACGAGCCCATGGGCGACCTCGTCATCAACACGATGTGCGATCCGCTGATCGCCGTCGACCCGAAGTCGGGTGTGTTACGACCGGGTCTTCTGCAGTCCTGGGTAGTCAGCGACAGCGGCGCCCGGTTGGTGCTTCGGCTGCGCTCGGACGTGCGTTTCTCCGACGGCACCGAGGTGACCGCCGACGACCTTGCCTTCACCCTGTCGCGCATCGCGTCAGCGGATTTCGCCAGCGCCGCGGCGGCTCGGCTCCAGCTGATCGACGGTTACCCCGAGATCCACGGAGACGTACAGACCGACAGCGATAGCGAACGGCGCAAGCTCAAGGGCATCACGGTCCTGGACAGCCAGAGCCTCGAGATCTCCCTCATCGCCCGCAACGCTGACTTCTTGCGGGTTCTCACCTCCCGACTGACCACCCCCGTGCCCCGCAAGGCCGCCACCGCCGACCCGCTCGCCTTCTCGCGCCAGCCGATCTGCAGCGGCCCCTACGCGCTGACCAAGCCGCACCTGCCGAACGACACCACGGTCATGCTCAAGCGCGTGCCTGGCTACCGCGCCGCCGGCCAGGCCTTCACCCGGGGTGGGGCGGGCTACGCCGACACGATCGAGTTCCGGGTCTTCCCCGACCCGGCGGCCGCGGCCGCTGCCGCCCGTGCCCGGCAGGTCGACGTGGCCGCCGCGCAGCCCAGCGACCGGACCGACGTACAGACCGTGCCCGGTCCAGAAGTGGAGTTCGTCGGCTTCCCCACGACGACGAGCCCACTGTTCGACAAGCCGGTGATTCGGCGCGCACTCGCGCTCGCGCTCAACCGGCAGGTCCTGGCCAGCGCGGTCTACCCGGCCACGCGCGTTGCGGCCACCGGCTTCCTTCCGCCGACCGCCCGGCCGGTCTACACCGCGAACGGCTGCGCCGACCTCCCGGTGATCGGCGATGTCCGCGCCGCGCGAACGCTGCTCGCCGACGCCGGCGTGGATCTGAAGAACGCGTCCTTCGACTACACCGTCAACGATGACGGCCGTAACGTCGCCCTTGCCAAGGCCGTCGCGGCACAGTGGAAAGCGGCCTTCGGTCTGACCGCCAAGGTCGTCGCCACCAACTTCGACACCTTCGTCAGCATTGGTACGGCCCAACAGGGCTTCGGCGGACCCTTCCGCTTCAGTTGGTCGACGCCCTACCCCGACCCGGACGGGATGCTGTTCCCGCTGTTCAGCACCGAGCGGATCGGCCGCGACAACTTCGCCCGCTTCAGCAGCGCCGACCTCGACCGCATCCTGGTGCGGCAGGCCCGCGAGGCCGAGACCGCCGACGACCGCCGCCTGGACTACCGCGCCGCCGAGCAAGTCCTGTGCGAGCAGCTCCCTATGGTGCCGCTCACCTTCAGCCTGTCGCGCTATCTCATCGCTGCCGGAATCGGCTCCGCGGCCCCCGACTACCTAGACCGCTCCACCGGGCTCCCGCTGCTGCGTGAGCTCTACGTCAAACGCTGAGCACGAGTCGCGTGCGTGCCGGCCCCCAACACCTGCGAGACTGTCCGTACTGCCCCGAGGCACGACGAAGTGAGGCCCAAACATGGCGAGTGACAACGTGGCTGACCTGGCGACCGACCCCCGATCGGAGGCACCGGACACCGAGGAGTCGGACTCCGACGCCGAAGCCATCAGCCCAGAGTTGCAGGCCGCCGTCGATGCGGCGCTGGCCAAGGTCGAGAAGCTGGCCGACTCCGACGACGAGCTCGTCCACGGCGACGTCGTGGAGCAAGTCGCCTTGACCTGTCCCCTGGACGTCGCTGTGCAGATGTGTGAGCAGGCGATGGGCTTCGTGCCCGACACGATCCGTCAGCGCATCTTCGAGGCCGAGCACGCCGACACGATTGCCGCGGGAGCCGTCGTCAACGCGGAGCGGCAGATCGTTGCCGAGAAGGCCGCACAGCGGTCGGCTCGCGCCGCCGCGACGCGCGCCAAGACCCTCGCTGCGGAGGCTGCGGTGGCGTCAGCGTCCATCCGCTCGGCGACCTGCACGAAATGCTTCCAGGTACGCAATCCGTCCGGCGTGTGCGGCTGCGACTGAGTCGCGCAGGCCCTAGTGCCGCACGAACGCCTTCATCGTGGCGCACTCCTGGCCGACGGAGGGGCCACTGGGACGGATCGTGTAATCGCCGACCGCCGCTGGCACGATGAAGGTTTCGGCGTAATGCACGACGTACGGAGCGAACGCCCCGGTCGGTGACTCGACGCTCACCTGCGCGCCCTCGACCAGGTTGAGGACATTGACGCTGCCGTCGGTGCTGTGCGGCACGGGTCCGGTGAACCAGTGCCGATGGGTCTCGATCGGCTCGGCCTCGTGCAGCCCGGTGCGCTCGGCCCGCCAGCCGGGTCCGGCGCCGAGCGGCGTGATGGCGTTAGCCAGCTCGCGATGGACGTAAGCAGTGTCGCGGTCCCACCGGATAGACCGGCGGCCGCGCTCGATATTGATCGGCCGCGGCAGCCCGTCGAGGCCGAGCCGACCCCAGTCCCACAGCTTGAACGTGAAGATGAACGGCGTCGCGCTGATCTCCAAGACCATCGAGCCCGCGCCCGAGCAGTGGACGGTGCCAGCCGGGATGAGGAAGTGGTCATGTTTGCGGGCCGGCAGCACGTTGACGTGCTCCTGCGCGGGGAATTCCGGCCCGCCTTCCTGCGCTGCTCGCAGGTCATCAAGCATCCGGTCCGCGTCGACGCCGGTCTTGAGCCCGAGGTAGATGTGGGCACCAGGCTCGGCGTCGAGCAGGTAGTACGACTCGTCCTGCGTGTAGGCCCAGCCGAACTCGGACCGGATGTGTTCGGTCAGCGGGTGCACCTGGAGCGAGAGGTTGCTACCGCCCATGGTGTCCAGGAAATCGAATCGAATCGGAAACTCGTCGCCGAAGCGATCCTGCACGCGCTTGCCCAGCAACTCCGCGGGTTGGTACAGCACCAGGTCCAGCGACGGCAACTCGAGCACGTGGTCCCCGAAGCCGAGCAGCAGGGAGTTTTCCTCGGGGACGCAGTCGAAGCACCAGCCGTAGTTGGCCGGCCCGTCCGGCAGGTCGCAAACCTCGCGCATCCACTGCCCACCCCAGGGCGCCGGGTCGAAGAACGGGACCACGCGAAACGGCTGGGCCGCCGCCTGCTCGAGGCCACGCCGGACCGCCGTTCCGTCGACGAGCAGCGGGGTCGAGGTCGTCGTATCGAGAAAGAGGTCGACTCGCTCGAGCAGTTCGGCCTTGAGCCGGTCAGCGGCCCGCCAGTCCAGAAAAAAGGCCCGCTTGTACAGAAGCGACGCGCGCGCGCCAGCATTGTCGGCGGCGATGTTGCCCAACTCGCCGGCCCGCTGCCTCGCTTGGATCTCCCACCGAGCCAGGTCGGCGTAGACGAGCAGGTCATGGTCAGCTACGAGAGAGGCGCCGGTGCCCACGAGCGCGACCGGCTCGGTCGCCTCCGCCGCGGCAGCGCGCAGGGCGACCAGCCGGTCCGGGTCGAAGAAGTCCGCAACGGTGAAAGCCGTCAGGCGTCCGAAGATCGGGTCGTCGGTCAGGTCCTCGCCGACCAGGGCCTCGAGCTCCGCCGGCGTCCGATAGGCGGTACTGACGTCCAGCACCTGCCGCCCGCCGAGGACAGTGGTGACGTCCGCCAAACGAACTCCTGGATAGGTCTCGATCGCCACGACCGTCGCCTCGACGTCGGCCAGGTGCCTCGCCACTCGGTCGCCGGCCGCCAGCGTCACCGGCGTGCCGACCACCCGCAGCACCGGCCGTTTGTCGTACGTCGACGTCCTCATCGTTTCCGCTCCGGCTCGGCGGTGCGCGCCAACGTCGACAGCCCGACCAGAGCAGCGGCGTCGCCATGGTCGCTGGAGCGGACCTGCACGTGCTGACTCGGCCACAGGTAAGGCTGCACCTGCTCGGCGAGCCCGTCGAGGAGAAGGCCGTCCGGGCGGACTGGGCCGCCACCCAGGACCACCGTGTCGGGGGTGTAGGCGAGGCAGAGCGCCGCGATCGCCCGCGCCAGCCAGGCGCGGTAGTTCTGCACACCGCGCACGGCGTGCGGCTGGCCAGCCAGGGCGGCGGCGTAGGCCGACGGGACATCGTCGGCCGCGAAGCCCGCGTCGCGCACCTCCGCCAACAGTCGCGCGGCGCGGCACCAGCCCTCAATCGTCCCGCCGCGGCCAGAGGTATCCGGTGGCCCATCCGCCGTCAGCGGCAGTTGTCCGCCGAGCAACCCACCACCGAGCGGACCAGCGCCGAGCGGCCGGCCGTTCTCGATGACCGCCGTCCCGAGCCCGGTGCCGATTGTCACCACGACGGTGCGCCCCGGTAGGTCAGCAGCAGCGCCAACGCCATAGGCGATGGCATCGTTGACCACGACCGCACTCCCGCCGGTCCTGGTCCGCAACCAGCCCACGAGATCAGCGCCGACAATCCCGTCCAGCTTGCCGGGCAGCGCCACAACGCGACCCTCGTCGTCAACCAGGCCGGGTACGCAGAGCCCGACGGTATCGACGCCGTGGGGTGCGAGTCGCTCGATGAGCTGATCCACCGCCTGCAGAGCCGGCTCGAGCGAGTCGGCTCCATGGTCAACGACAACCAGATCGCCGACGGCGCCCCGGTCGAAGAGTGCTGCTTTGACCCGGGTGCCACCGAGGTCGATGGCCAGCATCATGTGCGCTCGTGCGCGCCCGTTGCGTCGACGTCCCACGTCCGACCCTGCACGACCAGCCCGACGAGCCGGGCCGCCGGATCCAGGCCGGCTAACTGCGGCGTCGCTGTGACCTCTCCGTCCAGACCCCAGTGCACCCCGAACACCGACCGCACGACGAGGTCTACCCATGAGCCGTTGGAGGAGCAGGTCCAGTCGTTGATCCAGGGCATCTCGGCCGGTGCCTTGAGCGCACCGCCGGCCTCCTGCGGCACGACGCCGTCGGCAAAGTGCGACTGCCCGAACGGACCCTGATTGGCGCTCTGGGCCAGCCCGTGAATCCACTGGGCAGCCAGGTCGGCGCGGCCGAAGGTGTAGAGCGCGGCCGCGGCGGTGGGTGGCCACGCCGGGTAGGCGCCAGTCCACTGGTGGTCGGGGCGGACGCTGAACGAGGCGTCGGCGTCGCGGTCGGACAGCGCGCGCATCCAGGTGGGGGTCTGCAGTTCGCGTACGAAGAAGGCCACCATCTCGGCGCGCTGGGTCTCGCTCAGTTCCTCGGGGATCGTCGCCGCCACGGTGGCGAAGTCGTAGCAGTGCCGCACCGGAACCATCCGACCGTCGCGCTGGCGTGCGTACCACCAGCCGTCACCCTCGGCGTAGAGCTGCTGCACGTCGTGCGCGAGGACGCCCGCCTCGGCTTCGTACCAGAGCGCCGCGATCTCATCGCCCAGAAACGTCGCCACCTCGGCGGCCTTACGCAGCATCCACACGTTGGCGCCGTTGAGGCTGGCCACCTCGTTGATATAGGTGCTGACGCACTCCAGCAGGTTGCCGATGCCGCCGTAGTTGGCCAGACCGCTCTCGCTGCGAAAACGGCGCCAGTTACAGGCGTAGCGGTCCAAGTGCCCGACGACACTGAGCGGCTCCCCACCTGGGCCCGGCAGCTCGGTGGCCAGGAACGCGGTGTCGCCGGTCGCGCGGACGTAGGCGTCAAGGGTCTGGCACATCGCGTAATCGTTGACGGCATACCACACACCGACGGGCTCGCCGGTCAGCCATTCGGTGCCCATGTGGGTGTGCACGTCGGTGGAAATCCAGTGCGCGAGGTAGCGGCGCATCACGGCCGGATCGAGCAGCGAGTGAACGAGCGAGGAAAGGCTGTAATCCCACAAGAACGTCAGTGATTGCCAGTAGCGCGGCATGAGGGTGTCGTAGGTCCGACCCATCACGGAGTAGGGGTTGTCGCGCTTGAAGTAGACGACGCCGATGATGCCCATGTGCCAGATCCGGCGCAGGTCTGGGTCGTTGGTCTCGAGCATCGGCAGGCTGCCGGAGTACCGATCGCTGCCCGGATCAAATACCGAGGCGATCTCCGCGTCCCATTCCTGCTCGGCCCGCGCAACGTGGGTCTCCGGGTCGGCGCAGAGCTGGTCGTAGGTCTGCCGAGCCTGGTCGGCGTCCTCGCCGAACGTCAGGACGTAGCTGGCCTCCCACGTGTCGCCGGCGCCGATGGTGGGGCACCAGCGGATGCCGTGCTCGTCGCACGTGTCCGCCACGGGCGCTCCGCCCTGCACCGCGGTGGCGCCGCTCTGCCTGGAGGTCCAGACCAGCGCACGGCGCGCCTGATCCAGGCTCAGCTCGTTGTCCTCCTCCCAGGGAGGGGATGGCTCAGTCCAGCGGGCCAGTTTCTTGGTCAGGCCGGCCCTAAGGGCGAGGCGGATCGGCACGGTGCGCTCGGTTGCCGCGGTGTTGCGCACACTCACGCGTACGACCACCGCCATCTCGCCCATGGGTACGACGGTGCGGGTCTCCACCAACAGCCCGTCCCACAGCGCGGAGCGGTGCACCTGGTCGGGCCGCCAGGTCACACTGACCGGCACCCCGAGGGCGGTGAACAGGCGGTCGTCGAGGAACAGGTGCCCGGTGGCCAGCTCCCCCATGGCGAACGGCGGGAAGCTCACGCTCCGCACGGCCACGGGATCGAGGTCGACCTGCGCGCAACCGAGGAAGTTGGTCAGACCAGGCGGGTTCCACAGGTCACCGAAGCTATGGACGAGCGTGTCGCTACAGAAGTCCTTGGACGTCGGCGGCGCTACCGATGGCCGCCAGGCTGCGGCCTCGTCGAGATCGTTCAGCGCGGTCACGATGCCCCCGGGGTGACGGTGATCTGGAAGGTGGTGCGGTCCGCGCGGTACCACGCGGTGAACAGCTCGAACGGCTGCTGCTCCTGGTCGTTGTTGATCGACGACAGCTTCAGCAGCGGGCTGGCAGCGCGGACGCCCAGGTGTCGGCTCTGGGCTCGGTCCGCGGCGACCGCCTCGATCATCCGGTGACCACCGCGCACGGTCACGCCGTAGTCCTCGCGCAGGATCCGGTAAAGGCTGAGCGCGCGCAGATCACGTTCGATGAGCCCGGGGAAGCGCCCGGCGACCAGGACGGTCTGGGTGACGCAAATCGGGGCCTCGTCGGCGTAGCGCAGCCGCTCAATCCGGATCACCTCTGTGCCGGTCGAGGCGTTGAGCAGGGTCGCCTCGTCCGCGGTGGACGGCGCCACCACGCACGACAAGACCTCGGTCTCCACGGTGTGGCCGCGCTCGGTGAGCTCGTCATGGAACCCGCGCATCTCCTGGACCACGAGGTCCGCGCGGCGCGGGCCCCGCACGAAGGTGCCGCGCCCCTTCTCCTTGCGTACGAGGCCTTCCGCGGCGAGCTCCCCCAAGGCCTGGCGGACCGCCGTCCTCGACAACGCGTAGGCCTCGCCCAGCGCTGCCTCCGACGGGAGGCCGGCTCCGGGCGGCAAGAGTCCCTCCACAATCGCGTCGCGAAGGATCGCCGCCAACTGCGCGTAGTAGGGCAGCGCTGAGGTCTTGCGGATCAGACCGCCGGGTAGCGGCGTGGGAGCTGGATGGACCGTGGCAACATCTGGCATCCTGTAATGACAGCACAACAGGATCCCTAGGTCGAGTCGGAGACACGCGTGTCGGAGCACCAGGACGAGATGACCGCCGCCATCGACCGGGTCTTGGTGACGGGCGACTTCACCGTCGACGACCTGACCACCCTGCGCTCCGGGCTCGACGCCTTCGCTGCCGCGGTCTCCACCGTGCTGCCTATCGAGACGGTGACCGACGAGCTGCTGGACCTACCAGGACGGAGCGTCCCGCTGCGCACCTACCGGCCAGCCGGTGCGGGCGATGCCGTCCTCGTCTGGTTCCACGGGGGCGGTTACGTGTCGGGGACGATCGATGCGATCGACCCCGTGTGTCGCGAACTCGCCCTGCGGCTGCGCTGCACGGTGGTCTCGGTGGGCTACCGGCTAGCGCCGGAATTCCCCTACCCCGCAGCTCTGGACGACTGCCTAGCAGCTGTCGAGGCCGTGGCGGCGCTCACCACCGGCCCGCTAGCCGTCGGTGGAGACAGCGCCGGCGCCGGTCTTTGCGCCGCCGTGGTCCGGCGAACCACGGTCCCGGTCGTCGCCCAGCTACTGCTGTGCCCGTGGCTCGATGCCACCCTGAGCTGCCCCTCCGTACGCCTCAAGGGGGAGGTTTACGGCCTGACCGAGGCGGCGCTGCGTCGTTTCGCTGCGATGTATATCGGTCCCGAAGGCGATCACGCCAACGAGGGCGCTTCTCCCCTGCTGGGCAAGGACTTCTCCGGCCTCCCGCCGACCGTCGTGGTGACCGCGGAGAACGACCCGCTGTGCGACGAGGGCGAGCTCTACGCCCTTCGACTCGTCGAGGCCGGCGGACAAGCACACCTCCGACGCTGGGACGGCATGGTCCACGGCTTCGTGGGCATGACCGCCGAACTCCCGCAGGCCGGCGAGGCTCTTCAATGGTCGTGCGACCGCCTCACCGAACTCCTCAGTCCGGCCGTGCCCTAGAGCGCAGCCACCTCGTACGGCGTGACCGCTAGGTCGATGCCCCGCAACTGACGCGGCTCACCCGCCACCGCGTGAAAGTCCGGACCGAGCTGCGCCACGACCGCCGCATCACCCAGAACCTGCCCCGGCTCGGCCGCCGCCACCAGCCGGGCCGCCAGGTTGACCGGCGGCCCGAAGTAGTCACCGTCCTGAGCCAGCACGTCACCAAAAGCAATCCCGGCACGCAGTTGCAGGCAGGCCATCTCCGCCTTGGGGTGGTGCACCAGACCAAGCGCGATGGCTGCCAGCGAACGTGCCGTCGGAGCCACGAACATCACCGCGTCGCCGAGGAACTTGACCACGCGCCCACCGCCGTCACTGATCGTCCGCGACGACGCGGCGTCGAACTCGGCCAGCAGTACGGACAACTCCGTCAGCGGCAGCTCTTGCGACATGTGGGTGAAGTCCGAGAGATCCGCGAAGCCGATGCCACACCGGATCGCATCGTCGAACCCGGGAGCCACCAACTCGAAGTGCCGTCGAGCCGCCTCAATGTGGTGGCGGTGGACGGTGTCGAGAACGTTGCCGATGCGGGGCACCAGATCAGCCACCACCACGTAGGCCTGCGCGGACACCGCCTCGCTACCCGTATGCCCGCGGTCGACCTGGCCGTCCATGCCCGCACGGAGGGCGGCGGACTCGGCCTCCGCCAACCGCGCCGTTCCCGCTCCGACGACCCTGGCTAGCCCGGTGGCGCCACTTTCGCCGAGCAGGGCACTGACGTCGAGCCAGGTACGCAGTGCCTCAAGGTCGTTGGCACCGAGCACCGGCTCGGTGGGGTCGGGCAGACCAAACGAACGCCAGGCACGCGAGATCGTCTCCGCGTCGACCCCCAGCACCGCGGCGGCTCCAGCAGCGTCGTAACGGGGATGCGGCGGTCGGATGATGCGATCGCCCGCCAGCGCGAACAGCCGGTCCCTCGCCTCAGCGTCGACCATCTCGTCCAGGGTGCAGCCCTGCTGCTCAAGAAACTCCAGCAACGCCAACCGGTCGGCCGCGGTCGTGCTCGCCGCGTCGTAAAGGCCAGCGGCGCTCCAGCGATCCGCCCTGCTGTCGCTCACCGGCTCAGCGGTCATGCCCGCACCGTACTGGGACGCGGGACGCTCGTCAGCAGCCGACCAGGTGCAGCTCGCTGCCGGTGCGGCCCTTGCTGACCTGCACCTGCGAGGGGATGCGGTGACGCAGCTCGGCGACGTGGCTGACGACGCCAACGACGCGACCGCCTTCGCGCAGGCCGTCCAGCACGTCCATCACCTCGTCGAGGGTTTCCTCGTCCAACGTCCCGAAGCCCTCGTCGACGAAGAGCGCCTCGATGCGCGACCCACCCGACTCGGCTGCCACGACGTCGGCCAATCCCAGAGCCAGCGCCAGGCTGGCCAGGAAGGTCTCGCCACCGGACAGCGTGGACGTATCGCGGTCCTGGCCAGTCCAGGTGTCCCGGGCGAGGAGACCGAGTCCGGCCCGCCCGGCGCCGCGGCCGGCGTCGGTGTGGACCAGAGAGAACCGACCCTGGCTCATCCGGAGTAACCGCTCGCTGGCTGCCAGTGCTACCTCTTCGAGGCGGGCGGCGAGCACGAAAGAGGAAAGGCTCATCCGCAGGGTGTTGGTGGCGCTGGTCCCGGCCACCAGATCGGCCAGGCGGCGTACGTGGGTTGCTTGTGCGCGCACGGGCTCGACAGCAGCCAACGCGGCCAGCAGAACCGGCGCGATCTGTGCGGTCGCGGTAGCCGCGCGCTCGGCGGTGGCCTGCGCGGCGAGCGCGGCGTCGTAGGCCTCACCGGCCTCGGCGAGGCGAGCCGCCGTCTGCGCTACCGGCGCCGCGGGCTCGAGATCCACCTGCAGCTGCGGGTCGGCCAGCAGGGCGGCCACCGCGGCCCGTTCTCCGTCGGCCTCCCGGAGCTGGCGCTCAGTATCGCGGCACCACTCGGGCGTGCGTACGGCGGCGGTCGCTTGCTCGACGTCGTCGAAACCGGCCTCGCGCGCGGCGTCACCTGCCGCAGCCGCGGCGACCGCCAGCTCGTCATCGGCGGCGGTCGCGGTTACCTGGCAGGTCTGGGCGCGCTCGGCGGCAGCCACGAGCTGGTCGTTCTGCACCAGGGCCGCCTCGAGGTCGACGGCTCCCGCCAACTCAGCTGCCAGCCGATCGGCCAGTGCTTCGGCCCGACCGGTCGCCTCCAGTCCCCGACGCTCGGCGGCGGCCTGGTCCGCCGAGGCACTGCTGCGCTGCAGCTGGAGTTGGGTTGCCAACGACTGCAGCCCAGACACCTCCTCCTCGTGCGTGGGCCGGTCGGCCGCAGCCGCGACGAGCTCCTCGGCGGCGTGCGTGAGGTCCGCTACCCGCTGCGCGAAGGTCTCGAGCGGCAGGTCCGCGTCGGGGACGAGTCGCTCGCGCAGATCGGCGCAGGTCGTGTCCGCTCCGGCCAGGCGGGCAGCGACGTCTTCGACCTGGCACTGCGCAGCGTCGTAGTCGGCCTGCGCCCGATCCTCGTCGTCGCGGGTCACCCTGGCCCCGGTGAGCAAGCTGGGGTCCGGGTGGTCCAGCGCGCCACACACCGGACAGGGCGCATCGCTCTCGAGGTTGAAAGCGAGTTCGGCCACCATGCTGTCGAAACGCGACTCGCGGATCTCCAGGGCCTTCTCGTGCAGCGCGACGGCGCTCTCGCGCGCGAGGGTCAACTCGTCGCGGGCCAGCCGCGCATCGGCGGTGGCGGCAGCCAGCGCGCTGGCGTCCCTGGCCTGACCGGCCGCGGCGGCAAGACGGCTGCGCACGTCGGGAAGGGTGAGTTCGGCCTCGCGTGCCTGCGCCAACAACGCCTCGGCCGCCGCCTGCTTCGCGGGGAGGGCCGCTAGCCCATCGCCGGTCGTACGCACCAGTTCCTGTGCTTGCGCCACGTCACCGTCGGCCGCCGCAGCGGCCGACCGCTCAGCGGTCCAGGCGTCGGCCACGCTGCGCAGCGCCGCGAGCCGACCGGCTCGGGCCCGTTCGGTGACCAGGAGCTCGGCGACCGGGACGGTCCCGCCACCGAGCTCCGTCAGGGCGAGCGTGGCCTGCTCCAGCGCAGCCCGGCCGGTCAGCGCAGCGGCGCGCCGGCGGTCCAACTCCAGGAGGCGGGGGCTGACGACCGCGGCCCGGCGGGCGGCTGACTCCTGCGCGGCCAAGGCGCCGAGCTCGGCCGCGCTGGCATCCAGCTTGCGCTGTCGCGCCAGTGCGGCAACCCGCCGGTCCTGCAGCGCGGCGAGCTCGCCGGCAGCTCTGGCGTCCTGCTCGGCGCTCAGCTGCGCGGCGGTGGCTAGCACCCGCGCCCTACCGGCCTGCTCTGCGGCAGCGGTAGCGGCCGAGGCGATCTGGCTGACCCACGTCGGCTGCGGCTCCTCGCCCGCGTCAACCCCGGCGGCCTGGGCCAGCCGCGCGCCCAGCACCCTGAGCTCCTGCTCCGCGACCTCCACGGCCTCTGCCGTACGACGTCGTTGCTCGGCCAGCCAGTCCTCGACGAACCGGTAGCGATCCGTCCCGAACAACCGGGCGAGGAGCTCGCCGCGCTTGGTCGCATCGGCCCGCAAGAAGGTGGCGAACTCGCCTTGCGGCAGCAGCACCACCTGGAAAAACTGCTCGGCCGACATGCCCATGAGCTCGGCGATCTCCGCGTCGGCCTCGCCGACGCGGGTGGACCGGTTCGTCCAGGTGCCACCGACGAGCTCGTCGAGCTGCACCTTGGCTTGGACGGTGGTGCTTCCGCCGCGGCTGGAGGGCTTGTCCTGCTGCGGTGACCGCACGATGCGCAACCGGCGACCGGCAAAGCTGGCCTCGAGCTCCACGGACGTCCGCAGGTCTGCCGTCGCGTGGTCGGACCGCAGTCGCTTGGCCTTGCCGCGCTCGCCGGGCACCCGGCCGTACAACGCGAAGCCGATCCCGTCGAGCAGGGTGGTCTTGCCGGCGCCGGTCTCGCCGTGGAGCAGGAACACTCCCGCGCTCGATAGGGCATCGAGGTCGACGTCGACCGTCTGGGCAAAGGGTCCGAACGCCGTGAGGCGAAGCCGATGCGGCCTCACGTCGCCGCCGTGAGCCGACCGGCTTCCAGGGCCTGCGCGAACAGCGCGGTCTCGCTCGCCTCGGGCGGGGTGCGCCGGACATGCTCAACGAAGGCCTGCGCCACCTCGAGGTCAGTGCGACCGGCGACCCTGGCCCGATAGCTGCGTGGATCCGTGACTCCGGCGGCCGGCTGCCAGTCGAGGACGAGGACGTGGGCAAACCGTCGACTGAGCCGGGCCATCGCGTCGTCGGGCCGGGCGGCGTCGGTCATCGTCACATGCAGGTAGTCGTCCTGCACGGCGTCGTGCTCGCCCGCCGTCAGCAGGTCATCCACAGCGCCGACGATCCGGGACAGGCGACGGGTGGGCGGGGAGGGCACGTGCGCTACCTCACCCAGACCCGATGCGGTCAGCTCGACCAGCCATGAACCCTTGTGGTGGTTGGCCTCGGAGAAGGAGTAGGCCAACGGCGACCCGCTGTAGCGGAGCCCGGGCGCGAGCACCTGCGGTCCGTGCAGGTGACCCAGCGCGGTGTAGGTAATCCCGTCGAAGATCGCCGCCGGCACGCCACCGACCCCGCCGATGTCGCGCTCACTGTCGCTGCCCAGCCCGGAGCCCACCCAGGCGTGGGCGAGGACGACGGATCGCGGGCCGGCGCGTTGCGCCAGATCGGCACGGACCAGCGACATCGCTCGCTCGAGCACCTCAGCCTGGCCGCGGGCGGCTCCCCCATCGGCGGCTGCGGGCAGCGCGTGCCGGACGGCGTCGGGCTCGAGGTAGGGGATGCCGTAGATCGCCACCTCGCCGTGCGTGTCAGTAAGCACGACCGGAGTGCCGCAGCCACTGACCGACGTACGCAGGTGGACCCCGGCCGCGTCGACGAGCCGGCTGCCGAAGCCGAGCCGGCGGGCGGAGTCGTGGTTGCCGCTGATCACGACGACGCGGGCACCGGTCTCGCGCAGGCGGACGAGGGCCTGCTCGCACAACTCCACCGCATCGAGCGAGGGCACGGCGCGGTCGTACACGTCGCCCGCGACGAGCACCGCGTCGACCTGTTCGGAGCGAGCGGTCTCCACGAGAGCGTCAAGGAAGCCAGCCTGCGCGTCGCGCAAGTCGGCACGGTGCAGCGAGCGGCCCAGGTGCCAGTCGGAGGTGTGCAGCAAACGCATGGATCGGACGCTACGACTGCCCTCCGA
>JBKJLP010000100.1:0-7507 GCA_046596735.1 Mycobacteriales bacterium
CATTGGCACAGTGATCGGCAAGCACCGGAGGATCGCGCGCGACCTGGCGACGGCTCTCGGTAAGCAGGTTCGCGTCGAGCTCGAGGGCGAGGACGTCGGCGTCGACAAGGCCGTCAACGAGGCTCTTCGCGATCCGCTGCTGCATCTCGTTCGCAATGCTCTCGACCACGGCATTGAGACCCCGGCCGAGCGAGAAGCGGCGGGCAAGCCGCCGTCAGGAACCCTGCTGATCCGGGCCTACCACGAAGGGGGCCGGGTCCATGTCGACGTGTCCGACGACGGTCGAGGGGTCGACGCGGCTGCCCTTCGGGACAAAGCAGTCCGCGCTGGTCTTCTGACCGCTGCCGATGCAGCCACCCTCAGCGACGCCCAGTCCCTGGACCTGATGTTCCGCGCGGGGCTGTCTACCCGCGATGAAGTCACCTCCACGTCGGGTCGCGGTGTCGGCATGGACGTCGTACGCATGGCTCTCGAAGCGGTGGGCGGCAGCATCGACGTCGACTCCACCCCCGGCGCAGGGGTCCGGTTCCGTCTGAACGTGCCACTGACGCTCGCGATCATGTCCGTCCTGGTAGCGGTCGCCGGCGGCGAGAAGTACGCCCTGCCCCAGGTGCATTTGCGGGAGATCACCCACCTGGACGCAGCGGCGGTCAAGGCGCGCGTAGACGTCGTCGATGACGCCCGGCTACTGCGCCTGCGCGGTCGACTGCTTCCGCTCGTCGACCTTGCCGGACGGCTGGGAACGCAGGCGCGACGCGAGGACGGCGGTGTGGTGGTCGTCGTCGTCGAGCTCAACGGGCGCGTTCTGGGGCTGATCGTGGACGACGTCGATGACACGGTTGACGTCGTCGTGAAGCCACTCCCGCGGCTCCTCCGGTCGATCAGCGTGTTTGCTGGTACGACAATCCTCGGCGACGGGCAACCCACGTTGATCCTGGACATCGCTGCCGTCGCCGGCGCAGACGGTGGTGTCGTGGAAGAAGCCGAGGTCACGCCCGAGGAAACCCATGCCGACGCCTCGCTTCTCCTGGCCACGGCACCGGACGGTGGTCGACTGGCTCTGCGCATCGATCGCGTTCGTCGGTTGGAGAGCTTCCCCCTCGAGCGGATCGAACGCACCGGCGAGCTGGACGTCGTGCAATACGGCGAGGAGATCTTGCCGCTCGTGCGCGTCGCTGATCTGCTGCCCGAACGCCGCTCCGAGCACCGGGACCGGGCACCGCTATCCGAAATCGACCGGGTCGCAGCCGTGGTCTGCGAGACGTCGGCCGGACCGGTGGGCTTCGTCGTCAGCTCCATCGACGACATCGTGGCCGAGCCATCAGTTCCCTCGCAGCCGTCCAGCCGCACCGGAGTCGAGGCCTGTGTGGTCGTCGGCGACCGCCTCGCGGAGCTGTTGGACCTGGACGTCCTCACCGCCCAATCAGGCATCGGTCGGCGGTCGTGACCGCTGCGACCCCCGTGGCTAGCGACAGCACCCGGCTGTGCACCTTCCTGGTCGGCAACCTGCTACTGGGTCTGCCCGTGAGCGATGTGGCGGAGGTGGTCCGCGGCGGCAGCGTGACGCCGGTCCCCCTAGCCCCCACCGCGGTCCTGGGCCTGCTGAACCTGCGCGGCCAGATCGTGCCGGTGATCGATGCGCGACACCGATTCGGCCTTCCGCCAGGAGTAGAGGAAGATGAGGCGACGCACATCATCGTGCGGAGGGCCAACGAGCTCGTCAGTCTGCGCGTCGACCGCGCGGCAGACGTTGTCACGTTGCCCACGCACGAGCGTGAGGAGGTGCCAGAGTCGGTGAACCCGCTGATCCGCAACCTGCTCAGGTCGTCCTACCAACGCCCCGGCGCGCTGCTACTCGTGATGGACCCCGACCTCGTGCTTCTCGACACCTGACCGGCAGGAGATGCCCGTGCAGTCCCTCGTCATCGACGACTCCCGCGCCATGCGAATGATTCTTGCGCGGATGCTCCGCGAGCTGGGCTTCGACGTCGCGGAGGCCGCCAACGGACGGGAGGGTCTTGACCAGCTCGTCGCTGGACCCGCCCCCGATCTGGTGCTCGTCGACTGGAACATGCCGGAGATGAACGGCATCGACTTCCTCGAGCAGATGCGTCGACCTCCCTACTCCTGCGTGGCCAAAGTCGTCATGGTGACCACGGAGACCGAGATCCCACAGGTGATGCGCGCGTTGGGGGCGGGCGCCGACGAATACCTCATGAAGCCGTTCAACAAGGACTCCGTCGTCGACAAGCTGCACCTGCTGGGCTTCGAGGTCTGACGGTGCCCGGCGCAGAGCCCGGCGTCCGCGTCCTGGTGGTCGACGATTCGGTCGTGACGCGTCGCGTGGTCGCCCGTGCCCTGCAGCGCGACCCCGACATCACTACCGACTACGCCAGCAACGGCCGGCTTGCGCTAGCAAAGATCGATCAGCGCAGGCCGGACGTCGTTGTCCTGGACCTTGAGATGCCCGAACTGGACGGTTTCGGCACCCTGACGGCCCTTCGACGCAGCCACCCGGACCTACCGGTGGTGCTGTTCAGCAGCATGGACGAGCGGGTGGCGACCAACACGTTGGAGGCGCTCTCCCTCGGGGTGACCGACTTCCTCCTGAAACCGACCGCCGCATCACTGCACCTGGCCGAGGCGTACGTCGAGGAGCACCTGACCCCCTTGGTCAAAGCGCTCGCCGCCACCCGCAGCCCGCGTCCGCGCCGGGCCCGACCGGACACTCGGGCGCCTCAGGGCATCGTCGAGGCGATCGTCGTGGGCGTCTCCACTGGCGGACCGGACGCACTCGCGACGGTGGTCCGCGATCTGCCCGCTGACCTACGGGTCCCGGTGCTGATCGTGCAACACATGCCACCGATGTTCACCCGACTGCTGGCCGAGCGACTGGACCGGCTCGGGCAGCTGACCGTCGTCGAGGCGGGCGAGGGACAGGAGGTGGTTGGTGGGCGCGTCTACATCGCACCCGGCGACCATCACCTCGAAGTGGACCGCAGCGGCCCAGTGGTGCTCACCCGCTTGACCCGCGCGGCGCCGGAGAACTCCTGCCGGCCGTCGGCCGACGTTCTGTTCCGTTCCGCCGCGCAGGCGTATGGGGCCGGCGTTCTGGCAGTGGTACTGACCGGCATGGGGGCCGACGGCCTCCGCGGGTGCGAGCGGGTCCGAGCCGCCGGTGGGCAGGTCGTCGTACAGGACCCGCAGACCGCCTTGATCGGCAGCATGCCCGGCTCGGTGGCCGACGCCGGACTGGCCCAGGCCATCGTGGCGCTAGACCAGATAGCGGCCGAATTGGTGCAGCGCGTCGGGGCCGCGAGGTGAGCCTGCCTGCCGCTGACTTCGCACTGATCCGGCGCCTCGTCGCCGAGGACAGCGGGCTGGCACTCGGCGAGGGAAAGGCCTACCTCGTGGAGGCCCGGCTGGCGCCGATCGCCGAGCGCGAGGGCTGCGACTCAGTCTCGGCGCTCATCGGTCGGCTGCGACTCGACCCCGGACGGCTGCGCGCGGACGTCGCCGAGGCGATGACCACCAACGAGACGTCCTTCTTCCGCGACGTGCACCCCTTCGACGCCCTGCGGGACACGGTGATCCCGGACATCCTGCGGGCGACCGGCGGGCAGATCTCCCTGTGGTCCGCTGCTGCCTCGACCGGCCAGGAGGCCTACAGCCTGGCCATGCTGCTGACCGACAACTTTCCCATGGCGACGAGCACGATCCTGGCCACGGATTTGTCCCGCGACGTCCTCGCGCGGGCACGCGCAGGCACCTTTAGCCAACTCGAGGTCAACCGCGGTCTGCCGGCGCCCCTGCTGGTGCGCCACTTCGCGCGCGACGGCTCCGGCTGGAAGGTCAACGAGGGCATCCGCCGGCGGGTGCAGTTCCGGGAGCTCAACTTGGTCCGCCCGTGGCCGCCGCTGCCGCGCATGGACGTGATCCTCCTGCGCAACATCCTGATCTACCTCGATGCACCGGCAAAGCGCGCCATCCTGACCCAGGCGGAGCGCGTCCTGGCGCCCAATGGTGTGCTGTTCCTCGGCGGCGCAGAGACCACGTACGGCCTGGACGACACGTGGACCCGCGTCCAAGTGGGGCGCACCGCTTTCTACCGACCGACGAACCACAACGAAGGACGGCGATGAGCGCAGTGGACGACGACATCCGGGAGATCGCCGAGAACATCTGGGAGACGCTCTTCCATGACCCGCTGGCGGCGGACGACGACGACACACCCCTGGCCGAGCCGGCGGTGACTGGCTCCGTCCTTATCGAGGGAGCCTGGAACGGTGCCGTGATGGTTCAGTGCGAGTCAGTGCTCGCGAAGGTCCTAGCGGGGCAGCTGTTTCAAGCGGGTGAGCCTGGACCCGACGACGTGCGCGACACGATCGGGGAGCTCACCAACATGTTTGCCGGCAACATCAAGGCGCTCTTGGACGAGCCGTCCCACATCTCCGTTCCTACGGTCGCCCTCGGTGGGGATTACCAACTGACCGTGCTGCACTCTGAGCCCGTGGCGACTGTCCGGTTTCGGTGTGCCGACGCCAGAATGACGGTGGTGTTGTTGCGGCGCTCGGCGGATGACCGACGATGAGCGGCACATCCGGTTCCGAGCGACGCGGCCCAGACCGGGTCCGGGTCGCGACCGTCCTCGTGGTGGACGATTCAAGCACGATCCGGCGCATCCTGCGCCGCGACCTCGAAGCGGCGGGCTACCGCGTCGAGGAGGCTCCGGACGGCGAAGTCGGCCTCGCGGCCTGCCGGGCCCTGCGCCCCGACCTGGTGCTGCTCGACGTCGATATGCCGGTGCTTGACGGCATGGCAACCCTCGAACGCATGCAGGCAGATCCGGACCTGAGGCACCTGCCTGTGCTGTTCCTGACCGCGCGGACGAGCGGGGGCGAAGCCGCCCGCGGCATCGAGCTCGGTGCACACGACTACCTCAAGAAGCCCTGCGACCAGGCCGAGCTGCTCGCCCGGGTCAGCAGCGTGCTGCGGCAGCGGGCCCGAGAGCGAGGACTGACCTCGAAGGCGGAGGAGCTCGCGGCGCTCAGCACCACTGACGCGCTTACTGGTCTGGGCAACCGCCGCCGGCTTGAGCAGCTCCTGAGCTCGATGATGTCCGAACGGCCCATGGGGGTGCTCATCATCGACATCGACCTGTTCAAGAAGGTCAACGACACGGAGGGGCACGTGGTCGGAGACGCCGTGCTCGCGGTCGTGGGCGCCCGGCTCAGGATGGCGTGCGGCACCGACGCCACCGCGGCGCGCTGGGGCGGGGAGGAATTCGTCGTTGTGTCGCCCGGGGCGGATGACGAGGCTGCGGCCGAGCTCGGCGAACGCCTGCGAGCGGTGATCGCGGATACCCCGCTCGCCGTCGGCGGTGTGAAGGCGCTTCCGGTGACCGTCAGCGTCGGTGGCGCGAGCGGTCAGGCCGGCGACTTCGAGGAGTTGCTGCAGCTCGCCGACACGGGGCTCTATGCCGCAAAGTCGGGCGGGCGCAACCGCGTGGTTGTGACGCGCACGTCGCCGTGAGGTCCGACACCGCGGTAGCGCTGCTCGATGCCACATCTGCCTACGTGGTGCTGAGTGACCTCGAGGGTCGGATCGTCGAGGTCAACGCCGCGGTGCGTACCGCCGTCGGCAGCACCCATGGCGACCTCATCGGGCAGGAGGCGATCGGCGTACTTTGCGTCCCCAGGGATGCGCCTGAGCTCCAGCACGTCTTGCGGGCGGTGGCCAGAACCGGCCAACCGCGTCAGCACGAGCACGACCTGCGGAGCGAACCCGCCAGGACCAGCATCGCCTGGACGACCGCGGTCGTTGCTGACGAGCCGCGTCAGCTCGTCCTCGTTGGGGTCGACGTCACCCCCGCGCGGGTCGCGGCCGACGACCTGCTGGCCCGATCGCGTACCGACCAACTGACCGGCCTACCCAACCGCGCACACCTGCTGGAGATGCTCGAGCGCCTGTCCGGGACCGGGGCGACCGTCCTGTTCTGCGACCTCAACGGCTTCAAGGCGGTCAACGACCAATACGGTCACGCAGCCGGTGACGCCGTCCTGGTCGAGGTCGCGCGCCGGCTCAAGCTGGCCGTACGCGGTGAGGACCTGCTCGCCCGCCTGGGTGGCGATGAGTTCGTCATTCTCGCACCGCCCTCGGCGAATACGAGCCCCGAAGGGCTGGGCCGACGCGTGCTCAATGCGATGCGTCAACCGATGCTGCTCGTGGGCGGAATCGTCGCCGTCGTAGGGGTCTCGGTCGGGTCGGCCCGTCTGACGCCCGGCCTCGACGCCGCTGACGTCCTGCGCGAAGCGGATGCGCAGATGTACAGCGCCAAGTCCCTGCGTACCGGCGGCATATCGGTCCGCCCGCAGCACGGCTGACGGCTCGGCGATGACCGACTACCCGCCCCGCGAGTTGAGTGGGTCGCTACGCCCCACCTCAGCGGCCTGCTCGAACCGGGGCGTACGTACCCACGCAACGTGGGACGCAGTTGCGGAGCGGGAGGGATTCGAACCCCCGAGCCCCCGCGAAGGGGCTGGCTGCTTTCAAGGCAGCTGCAATCGGCCGGACTCTGCCACCGCTCCAAGTCTGTGCTCGACACCGGGGTTGAAAGCTCGTCGCCCGGCCAGACACTCCTTAACCAGGAACTCCTCACCCGAGCCGTTCAGGATGTAGAGCCAATCGTAGGCGAGCGGCATCGTGCGCTTCACGACGTAGCCGCCAGAGTTCGTGCGTTGGGTTGTCCGCACCTACCTCAGGATAGCGGTGTGGGCAACCGTTTCTGCCATGACCAGCCTAGTCTGGGGAGCCCTGCAGCAGAGGACAGTTTCATGCCCGTCGACGTCGAGACCTCGATCGAGATCGCTCGGCAGGTGTGGGAATCCCCGTGACGCAGGTACGTCGGCCGCCGGTGTTCCTCGCGGTGCCTGCCACCATCGGGCTGATGTTTCTGCTCCTGCCACTGCTGGGGTTGCTGATCCGCGCGCCGTGGTCGGGACTGCCCGACCTTCTGGCCGAACCTGCCGTACGCCAAGCGCTGCGGCTCTCGCTCGTCTCCGCCGGGTGCGCCACCGCGCTGTCGCTGGTCGTGGGGGTGCCGCTGGCCTGGGTGCTTGCCCGCTGTGACTTCCCCGGCCGTCGGCTCGTCCGTGCCCTGGTGACGCTCCCGCTGGTGTTGCCACCGGTGGTGGGCGGCGTCGGCCTGCTCTACGCCTTCGGTCGTCGCGGGGTGCTCGGACCGGCGCTCGCCGACGTCGGCATTTCGCTGCCCTTCACCACGGCCGGCGTCGTCCTCGCTGAAGCGTTCGTGGCGATGCCGTTTCTCGTCATCACTGTGGAGGGTGCGCTCGCGACGAGCGACCAGCGGTTCGAGGAAGCCGCCCGCACCCTGGGCGCGCGCGGTTGGACGGTCTTTCGCCGGGTGACGCTGCCACTGGTGGCGCCGTCGCTCGCGGCCGGCACGGTGCTCTGCTTCGCCCGTGCGCTCGGCGAATTCGGCGCGACC
>JBKJLP010000220.1:0-4626 GCA_046596735.1 Mycobacteriales bacterium
ACCTCGTCGCCGCTGCTGGCCGCGTGGGAGCGGACCAGGCTGCGCTGCAACTGGGTCCGCAGCTCGGTCGGGATGTGCCGGGTAGCGAGCGCGCCGAAACCCGTGGAGATGCCGTAGACGGCGCGGTCGGAGGCCGCCATCTCGTCGACGTGGCCGCGGGCCTGGGCGAGCCGTTGCCGGGCCGGAGGCGACAGCAGCACATCAGCGCCCGCGCGAGCCACCGCAACCAGGTCGCTCTCCCGCAGCGGCTCACCGCCCAAGACGACGGTCACGCACGTGCCCTACGTTTGCGCAGGTCCTGGGCGGTCATGCGGCGAACGTAGTCGCCCCATCGGAGCCGCGCGGATACAGTGCGGACATGGCGCCTTGGGTCGTGTGGTTGCTGCTGGCAACCGGACTCGCGATCGCGGAGGTTACGACCCTCACCCTGCTCCTCGGGTTGCTCGCGACCGCCGCCGTCCTCGCCGCAGGTGCCGACCTGATCGGGCTCCCCATCGCCGCGCAGATAGCCGTCTTCGCGGCGTCCGGCGCCGTGCTCACCCTGGGCGTGCGCCCGGTCGCCAAACGACACCTGCAGCCTGGCTCGGGAATCGCCACCGGGATCGCGGCCCTGCATGGTCGCGGCGCCGTCGTCACCACCCAGGTCGACGCACAGGGTGGCCGGGTCAAGCTCGGCGGCGAGTCCTGGGCCGCCCGCGCCATCGACCCGACGTCCCCTCTTCCCGAGGGCACTGCAGTCACCGTCGCGGAAGTCGACGGCGCCACCCTGGTCGTCTACCCCTCGGAGCTGACATGACCGCCCTGATCGTCACCCTCGCCATCACGGCGTTCGTTCTGTCTGTCCTCGGCCGGGCGGTCCGGATCGTGCCGCAGGGCAACGCCCAACTGGTCGAGCGGCTCGGTCGCTACCAGCGCAGCCTTGAGCCTGGTCTCGCGCTCGTCGTGCCGTTCGTCGACCGGCTCCGGCCGCGCATCGACCTCCGTGAGCAGGTGGTCAGCTTCCCGCCGCAGTCGGTCATCACCAAGGACAACCTCGTCGTCGGCATCGACACCGTCATTTACTTCCAGGTCACGGACCCGCGGGCCGCCACGTACGAAATCGCCGACTACATCCAGGGCATCGAGCAGCTTTCGGTCACCACCCTGCGCAACGCCATCGGCAATCTGCAGCTCGAGGAGACGCTGACCAGTCGCGACTCGATCAACGGCGTCCTCGGTGCGGTCCTGGACGAGGCGACCGGCAAGTGGGGCATCAAGGTCAACCGGGTTGAGCTCAAGTCGATCGAACCGCCAGCGTCCATCAAGGACTCGATGGAAAAATCGATGCGCGCCGACCGGGATAAGCGCGCGGCGATCCTCACCGCAGAGGGCATGAAGTCGGCCGAGATCCTGCAGGCCGAAGGCCGCAAGCAGTCGATGATCCTGCGGGCGCAGGGTGACGCGGAGGCTGCTGTCCTACGCGCCGAGGGTGAGGGCAAGGCCATTCAGACCGTCTATCTCGCGCTGCACGAGGCCAACATCGATGACCGAATGCTGGCGTACAAGTACATCGACAAGCTCACTGACATCGCCTCAGGCGATGCCAACAAGGTGTGGTTCCTGCCGAGCGACATACCCGCCGCCGTGGCTCAGGGCCTGAGCGCCGCGGTCAAGGCCACCAACACCTAGTCCGCGCGTCGACTGCCTCGCCACACGGCGATCCCGGCGCCCAGGGCCAGGGCGGCTGCGGCGAGGACGAGAGCGACCACGGGGCCTCGCCCGTCCTTGCGCTTGCCTGCGGCTGGGAGCACGAGGTCCGTCGTTGGCGGCGTGGGCGCGCCGCGGCTCGCCGACGACGTGGGGGTCGGCGAGCGGGTCGCTGACTCCGGTGCGCTGCTCGCGACGGCCGGCACCGCCGAGCGAGCAGCCCGGACCGTGAAACTGAGGGCCTTCGGCACGGTCGAGCCGGGGCACTCCCTCGCCGCAGCCGGCAAGGCGACGCTGGCCGGTCCGGTGCGTTCAGGCAGCAGGTACGAGACTGACGCCCGACCGTCCCCGGAAACATCGGCGCGGACGCGCTCGACAACCCCGGCCACGGTCACGTCGAAGGTGAGCCGCGTAGCCGGTCCGTTGCAGGTGCCGGCGGTCAGCCGAAGCCGCTGCCCCGCAACCGGACGTCGGGTGCCCTTTGCCAGAGTGAGCACAGCGGGCTGGAGCCGCACCTGCTGCACCTTGCTGGGCGGGTACTCCTCAGGCGGGCCGCAGAACGGCTCGGCGTAAACCTGCGCTGTTCCAGGCCGGGCGCGCCCTGGAACCACGATGCGGACCTCGTACGGGTACTTCTCGCGGACCATGTCGTAGCGCGATTGCTGGCTGCGTACGACGACGTTGTCCGGGTTGCCGTCGTAGCCGTTGAAGACGAGGTGGCCGTCGATGATCGCGCAGTCGCTGAATCCCTTGAGGGTCAGTGTCGCTCGGGCCGACAGCAACGTCGGGCTGACCGACAGGCTCGTCGTACGGTCGTCCGGGCTCGGCGACGGCGTGGGTGCTGCCAGCGCCGGACCGGAGTTCAGTCCCGTCAGCAAGAAAAGCGCTGCTGCCGTCCAACGCCGCCCGGACATCGCTCGGTCAGCAGGGAATCGTGCGGGCTCTGGGGACGCCGAAGTTCGGGCGATCCAGATGCAGGTCGACCCGCTGCCCCATCGAGGGCAGCGGGAGATACTTCAGTAACACGCAGGTGTTGGTCTCGAAGTCGGTGAGGCGCAACTTGTAGCTGCCCGCGTAGACCGTGCCGGTGCTGTAATAGCCGCCGCTGGCGGTAAACACCGAGAACGCTTGGAGCAGCTGGCCGGTGCTGGTGCGGCCATTGGCATCATTTTCGAACATCGACACACGCACCCGGTTGCCCTCGGCTCGGGTGTTGCCCTTGGCGAAGATGATCCCCTGCAGTCGAGCCGAGCCCTTGGCGTAGGCCTTCGTGGGCTGGATGGTTCCGTAGTCAGCGGAGACCAGACCGGCACCGGACTTGCGGGGGAACGAGCTCACGCTGAACCGCGGCCGCACGTAGTCGAAGTCGGTGACCGTGCCGCCGGTCGGCAGCTTCTTCTTCAGGTAGATCTCCACGTCGAAACGGCTCAGTCGCTCGGCCCAGTGGTGGTTGCACACCACGATGCAGGCCTCGGTCGCATCGGAGTTGCCCATGACGATGCCGTTGGGAAACTGCGGCGCCTGCTTGCGCAGGCCACCGATGAACGGACCGCTGCGGTAGTAGCTCGGGTTGACGGTGTTTTCACACGCGGCCTTGTAGGGCTCGCCGCCGTAGAGCGGGTCAGCCACGGTGGGCAGCGCCGTCGGGGTCGCCTTGCACGGGGCGTACGACGCGCCGCCGTTGAGGTCGGCCGAGCTCAACCCGGGCTCGACGCCGATCACCCCGCCGTCGACGCTGTTGACCCCGCCGAAACGGATGCGCACCGCCTCCGTCGTCCGGACCTTCGGGTAGTCCTCGGTGTTGACGGCGGTGGTCGGAGCGGTGGGCGCGGTAGGCAGCTCCGGCGGCGCAAGTGAATCAGTGGGTCCGGCCCACGCCGTGGGGACCAGCACGCCCACGACGGCGATAGCCGCGAGGAGCACCGCGCGGCGTGCTCGCGTCATCGCCACGGGTGGAGCATACCGGGCGGACTAGCTGCTCGGCGCAGACCGGTCACGGCGACACCGACGCCAGCCAGCAGGACAAACAGCCAGGCGACGACCAGCGGCGCGGTGGGCAGTTCGCCCGACTCGGAGGCGACCAGGGCGGTGCCGGTGGCTGCTGCGGCTACGTCGGCGAGCGGTGTCTGCTCCGGGTGGGCGAGCTCCTCGGCGAGCAGACCAGGCGGAAGTTGCGTCGGCGCCTCCGCGTCGGGCAGCGCCTGGGCCACTCCCGTGGTCCGTACGACGATGAACAGGCTCGAGCGCAGGCCGAGTTGTCGGGCGACGACGACCCCAGCCACCTCGACCGACCCAGTGGAGCCATCGAGGCGCACTCGGGTCGCACGTCCGGACGTGCCACGAGCAACAACCGTCACCGCGTCGAGACGACCGGCGTATCCCAGCCGCGCAGCGACCGTCTCGGGACTCGGCGTCACCTGCCACGCGTCGACGTCGCCGGGCGCGACCACGTTGCTCGGGAGGTAGGGCGAGGTCTCGCTTCCACCGAAGCCCTCCCCCGGAGACGCCGTCCGGCCGCCGGCGTTGGCGCTGTAGTAGGTCGTCGCCAGACGGCCGCCGAAGGTCACCACCTCCCCGCGCGTGGCCCGCGCCGCCGCGGTGGTGCTCTCGCGCTCGTTGCCGGCTCCGATGTAGACCTGACACCGGGTGTCGTCGCACAGGTCGTAGCCCAGCGGACGGCCCTGACCGGTGGCACGCAGCGCATAGGTGCGCGCCGCGACCGCCTGGACCTGCAGCGCCGCCGGACGCCAGCTAGCAGGCACCTCACCGAGGCCGCGCAGGTAGTCCTCGATATCGACGAGGTTGACCAGCCGGAACCCCTGGCGGGCGAGGGCTTGCACCTCACCGCGGTAGGCGCGCTCGGTGTCGCGTACCTCGGTCATTGCCCCCGCTGGCGGCGTCACGGTGATCGGCAGTGTGCTGTCGAAGACCAGCAGCGGC
>JBKJLP010000247.1:0-3709 GCA_046596735.1 Mycobacteriales bacterium
TCGGAGACGTGGAGCACGGCGATCGTGCTCTTGCCCGGGCTGTAGGTGGGGAGCGACTGCCCGGCGTCGTACAGGTCGACGACGTTGCCCACCAGCTGACCCAGTGCCAGGCGGTAGGCGGAGAAGTTCTGCGCGATCTGTTGGGCGTCACCGATGGCGGTGGGCGCGCTGGCCAGCAGCCCCGTGTAGGTCGGCTCGCGCAGGCTGGTGGTGCGGAAGGTGAGCGCTGTGGTGCCCGCCGCCGCGCCACCCGCCGCCATCACCACACTCACGCACACAGCGACCGCGCGGATCGAACGGAACGCAATCAAGGCGACGACCCCGGTAAGCAATAGCGCCCCGAGCGACGCGCGCAGAACAAGTTCGATCATCGCCGCGCGAACGTCGTCGCCCACCCGGTTGCCCAGTGTCCGGAACCCGGCCGGGTCCCTAGCAAGATCTCTCGCGACCTCTGGGCGCAACTCGACGACTGACGCATGAAGGGCGAGCGGCCCCTGGTGCGTCTGGAACCTCATCGTCCCCAGTGGAGGGACCTGCACGGACGTGCCACCCGAGAGCGACGGCCGCAGACTCAACTCAGCTTCGACCGGACCGATCCGGGCTGTCTCGTGGCCGAGAAGCAAAATTCCGGTCGCGGAGCCCACGAGACTCACCGCGACGAGCGCACTTCCGGTCAGCAGTTTGCGCCCGAAGATCTTGCGGTGAGACGTGTCGATGGGCACGATTGCCAGACTGCCACGAACCACGCTGGGACCCGGTCCGCTCACTGAGGAGACAATTGTGGGACTGCTTATCGGCCTGCTGGTCGTGTTGCTGCTGCTCGGCGTCGTCGGAGCCATCATCAGTGCCGTCAAAGGCCTGATCATCGTTGTGCTGGTTGTCGTCATCCTCGGCCTGCTCGTCGGTGCCATCGGTGGTGCCCGCAGATCCCGGTAGCGGATTGCCCGACCTGCCGGGCAAATCCCGGAGAGAGTGCGACGCTGTCTCCATGGAGCGGCGCATCTTCGGGATCGAGAACGAGTACGGCGTCACCTGCACGTTCCGTGGCCAACGGAGGCTGTCCCCGGACGAGGTGGCCCGCTACCTCTTCCGCCGCGTCGTCAGCTGGGGGCGCAGCAGCAACGTTTTCCTCAAGAACGGCGCACGCCTCTACCTTGACGTCGGCAGCCACCCGGAATACGCCACCCCCGAATGCGACAACGTCATCGACCTGGTGACCCACGACAAGGCGGGGGAGCGGACCCTTGAGGGTCTGCTGATGGACGCCGAGCGGCGGCTGCGCGAAGAAGGCATCGCTGGCGACATCTACCTGTTCAAAAACAACACCGACTCGGCTGGCAACTCGTACGGTTGTCACGAGAATTTCCTCGTTGGGCGGCACGGTGAGTTTTCCCGGCTGGCCGACATCCTCATCCCTTTCCTGGTGACCAGGCAGATCATCTGCGGTGCCGGGAAGGTCCTGCAGACCCCTCGCGGAGCCGTCTACTGCGTCAGCCAGCGCGCCGAGCACATCTGGGAGGGCGTGTCCTCGGCGACGACGCGGAGCCGTCCCATCATCAACACCCGCGACGAACCGCATGCCGACGCGGAACGATTCCGGCGACTACACGTCATCGTCGGCGACAGCAACATGAACGAGGTCACCACGATGCTCAAGGTCGGCACCGCCGACCTCGTGCTGCGGATGATCGAGGCTGGCGTCGTGATGCGCGACCTGACCCTGGAGAACCCCATCCGGGCAATCCGCGAGGTGAGCCACGACATCACCGGCAGCCGCAAGGTCAAGCTCGCCAATGGCCGCGAGGCCAGCGCCCTCGAGATCCAGCGGGAATACTTCAACAAGGCCAGCGACTTCATCGACAAGCGCGGCGGAGATGTGACCGTGAAGCGGGTCTTGGAGCTCTGGGGCCGCACCCTCACCGCCGTCGAGACCGGGGACCTGTCGCTCGTGGACCGCGAGATCGATTGGGTGACCAAGTACCAGTTACTGCAGCGTTATCAGGCCAAGCACGACCTACCCCTTTCGTCTGCGCGGATCGCCCAACTGGATCTCGCCTACCACGACGTCAACCGCAACCGCGGCCTGTATTACCTGCTCGAACGCAACCGGGCCGTGGAGCGAGCGACGACGGACCTCGCCGTGTTCGAGGCCAAGTCTGTGCCCCCGCAGACGACCCGCGCCAAACTGCGCGGGGAGTTCATCGCCCGCGCTCAGGAGAAGCGGCGTGACTTCACCGTCGACTGGGTCCACCTCAAGCTCAACGATCAGGCGCAGCGCACCGTGCTGTGCAAGGACCCCTTCCGTTCGGTCGACGAGCGGGTAGAAAAGTTGATCGCGTCGATGTGACGCGCCGCCCGACACCATGAGGAGCAAAGCTGTTGTCTGACAAGCCGGTCATCGAGATCCCCGAGGGCGACCCGCCCACCTCCCTGGTCATCGACGACCTCACCGTCGGTCACGGCGACGAGGCCGTCGCGGGAAAGAACTGCACGATGCAGTACGTCGGCCACGGCTGGAGCACCCGCAAGCAGTTCGACGCTTCCTGGGACCGCGGCGAGCCGTTCTCCTTCCGGCTCGGAGCCGGCATGGTCATCGGCGGCTGGGACCAGGGCGTCGCCGGCATGAAGGTCGGCGGCCGTCGCAAGCTGACGATCCCGCCTGAGCTCGGCTACGGCCAGCGCGGTGCCGGTCGCGATATCAAGCCCGGCGAGACGCTCGTCTTCGTGGTGGACCTGCTCGCCGTCCACTAGCTGCCTAGTGGCGGGGCCGAGCCAGTTCGGTGGGCTGCGATCGGCCCCGCAGCAGGACGCTCTCGCCGACGATCCAGCACTCCGCCTCATCGGTGTTGGCCTGCGCGAGCAGGGCGGCGTCCGCCAGCACCCGGCCCGGCTCATCCTTGGCAAGTTCGGTCAACCGCGCAGCCGCATTCACCGGATCCCCGATGACGGTGTACTCGAACCGACTGAGCGCGCCAATGTTGCCGGCGACGACCCGCCCCGCGCAGACACCGATGGCGGCGCTCAGGGGTAGCTGGCTCAGTGCTGGCGCGAGCCGTCGCGCGGCGACGAGTGCCCGGCTGACCGCATCGGGCACCTCGCCGGGGGCGCCAAAGACACACAGGGCTGCGTCGCCCTGGAACTTGTTGATCCAGCCGCCCTCGTCCGTGATCACCGCAACGACGGCCGAGAAGAAGGCGTTGAGTTGGGCCACCACCTCCTGCGGTGGCGCACGGTCGGCTAGTGCCGTGGAGCCGATGACGTCAACGAAGAGCACCGCGACGTCGCGCTCCTCGCCGCCGAGCTCGACACCCTCGCGCAGCGTTCGCTCGGCGACGGCATTACCGACCTGTCGTCCATACAGGTCACGTAGTTGGTCACGTTCACGAAGCCCGATCACCATGGTGTTGAACCCGCTCTGCAGCAGCCCGATGTCAGAGGCGTCATACACCGGCACTGACGTGTCGAGGCGGCCGGCGCCGACCTCGCGCAACGCACCGGCCACCGACCGGATCGGGTCGGCAACAGCTGAAGCCGCTGCGCGGATCGCGACGAAGCCCGCCACCAGCCCAGTCACCGCCAGGAACCCCACCGCCGTACGGCTGAGCGGACCCTGCCCGGTGGCCGGCGCCGCGACGCCGAGGATGATGCCCAGCAGCGGGATGCCGCTGCCCAGACCCCACGCCAGGAGCAGTCGCGGGGTCACCCCGAT
>JBKJLP010000364.1:0-6015 GCA_046596735.1 Mycobacteriales bacterium
CCGCGCCACGCGCCGGTCCGTGCCAGCGGTCGACATCGAGCGCCACCAACTGACCGCTGTCCTGATAGCGGGCGAGGACCCCAGAGCCGGAACGTAAGCCGCTTTCGTAAAGGGAAAGGCTCACGTCTCCTCTTTCAGCGGGTCGCGGGCGAACAGGGGTCGCGGCAATGCCTCCACAGCATGCCTAAGTGCTTCGCGTGGGCGCCCAAAACGGATGGGGTGAGCATCTGGTTCCCTGGTGCTCTGCATCACACCAACCCGAACCGAACCGTTCGGAGCCGGGGAGCGAACGACAGGCAAGACACCCCGCCAGACAGCTTCACCTTCTGCACCACCCTCCAGCACCAACCACCCCTGAGCCCCGTCCGGGGCCCTTCGGAAGGAACATCATGCGCTCCACGCTCCGCCCCTTCGCCCTCGTCGCCACCGGCGGCATGCTCGCGCTGACTCTGGCCGCCTGTGGCGCCAGCTCCAGCACCGACGCTGCTGCCCCCGAGGCCAGCCCGGTTGCCGCTCTCACCAACCTGACCGGTGAGAAGACCGAGGTCGTTGTTGACCCCGGCTTCCTCGCGGGCGTTACGTCCCTCAAGCTCACCCCGGGCGTCGTCGGGACGGCCACGCTGACCAACGGCACGCTCGCCTTCCCGATCACGGGTGGCACCGCGACCTACTACACCCCCGGCACGCGCACCCCGTACGTCGAGAGCAGCATCCAGCACGACGGCTCGGGCATCAGCCTGACGGACGGCAAGACCAAGGTTGAGCTGACCAACTTCGTCGTCGACGCGGGCAAGTCCATCCTGACCGGTGACGTCGCCGCGAACGGCGCGTCCGTCGTTAAGGGCGCCCCGCTGTTCTTCCTCGATGGCCGCACCTTGCAGCCGTTGCAGGTCGACAAGGCCGCCGGCACCGGCGTCCTGTTCGGCACCACCGTCAGCCTCACCAAGGAGGCTGCCGACCTGCTCAACAAGACCTACAACACGACGGCCCTCGCCGAGTTCTTCAAGGTTGGCGTCGCCCGCATCACGCTCAAGCTCAGCTAATTCAGCACGCTTAGCGGCTCCCGACGGGGGCGGAGGGGATCCTTCCCTCCGCCCCCGTCGCCGTTTCTCCCTCCGAGAGGTCAGCCCGTGCTCGACGTACAGGTCGTTGTCCTGGCTAAGCAGCCCGTGGCCGGTCGCAGCAAGACCCGGTTGTGCCCACCGCTGACGTTGGACGAGGCGGCCCAGGTTGCTCGGGCCGCTCTGCTGGACACGCTCGACGTCGTGCTCGCCGCTGGGGCCGAGCGGCCCGTGGTCGTCTTGGAGGGGGACCGCGAAGGGCTTGTCCCGCCAGCGTTTCGCGTTCTGCCCCAGGTCACGGGAGGCCTAGACGCGCGGCTGGCTGCTGCGTTTACGGCAGTTCAATCGGCGCGGTCCGCCCCGATTCTGCTGATCGGGATGGACACTCCGCAGGTGACCGCCGCGCTGTTGGACCAAGCCTGCGCTGCTCTGCGCGATGCGGACTCCGTGCTCGGACTAGCTGAGGATGGCGGATGGTGGGCCTGCGGGTTGCGCACCGCCGACCCAGAGGTGTTCCTCGGTGTGCCCATGTCCACGGATCACACCGGCCGCGAGCAATTGGCCCGACTGGAGCAGCGTGGCCGCACGCCCACGATGCTTCCCGTACTGCGGGACATCGACGACGTCGCGGATCTCGCAGCTGTCGCTGCCCTGATGCCTCCCGGCAGCAGGCTTCCCGATCTAGCAGCCCACCTGCTGGCCGGCGCTGCACGACCAACTGGAGGCCAGCGCGATGAGTGACGACCCGGAGTACGGCTCACCACAGGTGCTCTTCCGGACCCTGGAGGAGAAGGGGCGACCCCCCGGACCCCTGTTCCGCTCCAGCATCTGGCGCAGCCCCCTGCGCGGCCCTTGGCTGACCTCGATCTTCGGACTCGTCCTGCTCTACGGGATGCCCATCCTCATCGTTACCGGCCTGCTGTCCTACGCGGCCTACCAGCCGCAGTTCGATGGCAATGCCTTCCCGCATGACGTGCATGGTCTGCGGTTGCCCTACTTCGACTGGCCGACCAACCCGTCTTGGCTTTTCCGGCTCAACCAGGGGACTCACGTCGGCCTCGGGCTGATCCTCATCCCGATCGTGTTGGCCAAACTGTGGTCGGTCATCCCCAAGCTCTTCGCCTGGCCGCCGGCGCGGTCGGTGTCTGCGCTGATCGAGCGCGCCAGCCTCGCGCTGCTCGTCGGCAGTGTGCTGTTCGAGCTCGCGACCGGCGTCCTCAACATTCAGTACGACTACGTGTTCGGCTTCGACTTCTACACGGCTCACTACTACGGGGCTTGGATCTTTATCGGCTCGTTCTTCCTGCACGTCGGGCTGAAGTTCCCCACGATGCGACGGTCGCTCAAGACGCGACGGCTGCGGGACGAACTCAGGGTGCCGCTGGCCGAGACGGTGCCCGAGCCTCCGGACGAGCACGGACTCGTGGCTACCGATCCGGCCGAGCCGACGATCTCGCGGCGGGGGGCGCTCGCCGTCGTCGGCGGTGCCTCCGCGACGATCGCCGCGGTCACGCTCGGTCAGACGATCGGCTGGCGGCCCACGGCGTTGCTGTCGGCGCGAGGCCAGTCCTACGGCGACGGTCCCAACGACTTCCAGGTCAATCGCACCGCTCGGGCAGCGAAGATCACGCCCGCCGACACCAGCCAGTCTTGGCGCTTGGTCGTCGCCGGGGCAACGACCGTCTCGCTCAGCCGAGACGATCTCCTGGCTCTGCCGCAGCACACTGCCGAGCTGCCGATTGCCTGCGTCGAGGGGTGGTCAACGGTGCAGACCTGGACCGGCGTCCGGTTGCGCGACCTGCTGGCGATGTCCGGTGTAGCGGACCTCGACTCCGCCGTCGTGACCTCGTTGGAGAAGCGGGGGGCGTTCTCGCGTGCGGTGCTCAACAGAGGCCAGGTCACCGCCGGTGACTCGCTGCTGGCGCTCAAGGTCAACGGGGTCGACCTTTCGCCCGACCACGGCTTCCCGGCCCGAGTGATCGTTCCGGCCCTACCTGGGGTGCACAACACCAAGTGGGTTTCCCGGATCGAGATGAGGGAGCGACGATGAACGGCTTCGCACGGCGCTACGGTGCGAACCCCCTGCACCTGCTGGCAACGGTGACCTGTTTCGCGCTGGCCGGCTACGCGGTCCTACAGGCCGCCGACGGACCGCGACCCGTCCGCATGGCGATCTGGTTCGTCGGGGCACTGGTGGCCCACGACCTGATCCTGTTCCCGCTGTATGCGCTGGCCGACCGCGGGCTGACCCGGGTGCTGCCGAGCCGCCGCCGGCCGCTTGGTGTGGGTGGGCTCAACTACCTCCGCGTCCCGGCGCTGCTGTCGGGGTTGCTGTTCCTGCTGTTCTTCCCGTTGATCCTGCGGCGCAGCGAGGGGCCGTACGTCAACGCGAGCGGGCTGGACCAGTCGCCGTATCTCGGCAACTGGCTGCTCATCACCGCGGTGCTGTTTGGCGTTTCGGCGGTGGCCTACGCGGTCGCGGCCGGGCGCCGCCGGGTGAGCGCCTGAGTCAGAGTTCGCGCAGGACAGCGCGCATATCGCGTACGGCCTTGACCGTGCCGCCGACGGTGCCGGTCACCTTGGATCGTCCGGTGCGCGGGAGGTAGTCGACCTCGACCTCGGTGACCTGCCAGCCGGCCAGGCCAGCCCGGATCACCATCTCGAGGGGATAGCCAAACCGCCGATCGGTGAGCCCGAGGGCGAGCAGGGCGTCGATGCTGCACGCCCGCATCGGACCGAGATCATGCAGGGCGTAGCCGGTCCGGCGCCGGATCGTGCGGGCGAGTACGGCATTGCCCAGGCGCGCGTGCGGTGGCCACGCGCCCCGGGTCGTGGGACGACGTCGGGCCAGGACGAGGTCGGCTGCTCCGGCCAGCACCGGCCCGGCGACACGGGGCAACTGGCGCAGGTCGAGCGAGCCATCGGCGTCGGCAAAGCAGACGACTCCATCGCCAGGATCCAGATCGCGGGCGGCCAGCAAGCCGGCGTGGCAGGCGGCGCCGAAACCCTTCGGAGAGGCCTGCACCACCGCCGCCCCGAGTGCGACAGCAATGTCGGCGGAGCCGTCGGTCGACTCGTTGTCGGCGACGACGGCGAGGTAACCCGTGGGCAGACCAGCGAGGACCTCAGGCAAGGCGCCGGCCTCGTTGAGGCAAGGCAGGACCACAACCGGCACGTCAGGCCCGCAGTGGCGCGGAGGCGAAGGCGCGCATGCCCTCGTCGAAGCCGATCTCGGCGGTGAAGCCGAGCTCGGCGCTGGCCCGGGCCGGCGAGGCAACGATGTGCCGTACATCGCCGAGGCGGTAGCCGCCGGTGACGACGGGCGCCGGCCCATCGGCGGCAGCACTCAGGGCCTGCGCGACATCGCCGATCGTGTGGGGCGTGCCGCTGGCGACGTTGTAGGCGGTCAGGGCGCCGGCCGGAACTCCAGCGGTCAGGCTGAGCACGTTCGCCCGGGCCACGTCGTGGACATGGACGAAGTCGCGCCGCTGCCCGCCGTCCTCGAAGACGTGCGGAGCCTCGCCGCGCGCCAGCGACGAGCGGAAAATCGAGGCGACGCCGGCGTACGGGGTATCGCGGGGCATGTGCGGGCCGTAGACGTTGTGATATCTCAGCGCCACGCAGCTGCCGCCGCTGGTGCGCGCCCAGGCTGCGGCGAGATGCTCCTGTGCGAGTTTGGTGGCCGCGTAAACGCTGCGCGGGTCTAGTCGTGCGTCTTCAGGCACGAGGTCACCGACCAGAGGGGCTTCGCACGTCGGGCAGAGCGGCTCGAAGCGGCCGGCGTCGAGATCAGCGGGACTGCGCGGACCTGGCCGCACGTGCCCATGCTCGGGACAGCGATAGCGACCCTCGCCGTAGACCACCATCGAGCTCGCCAGCACGAGGTGGTGGACGTCGGCAGCGGCCATGGCGGCGAGCAGGATTGCCGTACCCAGGTCGTTGGTGCCGACGTAGTGGGGGAGGTCCTGCAGATCCAGGCCCAGACCCACCACGGCGGCCTGATGCACCACGGCGTCGGTATCGCGCAACAGACCCGTCGGCAGTTCGCGAACGTCGGCGACCACCCGCTCGGCCCGCGGATCGAGGTGGTCCGGCCATCCCGCAGGGTGGATCTGCGGATCCAGGAGGTCGAGCACCCGTACGTCGTGACCATGGCTTAACAGTGCATCGACAACATGAGCGCCGATGAAGCCGGCACCACCTGTGACAAGGATGCGCATGTCGGCGAGACTAGGCGGGTGGCGGCGTCAGCGACGGGCCCGCTCAGCGCGGGCCACACGTGCCCTGTGCGGGATGTCACGGGGACGTAAGCCGTCCGGTGAGCGATTCTGAACGAAGGTATGGCGACACCGGCTCACTCTTGTGCCGTTGTTCTGGCGTACGACGGAGGTTCTGCAGTGGCCGCGATCCACGCCGCACCCGATGACCGCTCGGTGGTCGTTATCGGTGCCGGACCTGCCGGTCTGACCGCTGCCTACGACCTGACCAAGCACGAGGTGCCGGTCACCGTCCTCGAGGGCACGGACACCGTGGGTGGCATCAGCCAGACCGTCGAGCGTAACGGCTGGCTGTTCGACATCGGCGGCCACCGCTTCTTCACCAAGGTGCCCGAGGTTGAGGCGCTGTGGCACGAGATTCTGCCCGACGACGAGTTCCTGATGCGTCCGCGGATGAGCCGGATCTACTACGACGGGACGCTGTTCGACTACCCACTCAAGGCTGGCAACGCGCTTCGCGGACTGGGGATCCGCGAGGCGCTCCGCTGCGTGCTGTCCTACCTGTGGGTCAAGGTCTCGCCGCCCAAGGATCAGACGACGTTCGAGGGCTGGGTCGCAGCCCGCTTCGGGTGGCGCCTCTATCGCATCTTCTTCAAGACCTACACCGAGAAGGTGTGGGGCATGCCCGCGACGGAACTGCAGGCTGACTGGGCGGCGCAGCGGATCAAGAACCTCTC